>JALZBM010000066.1 GCA_030947385.1 Vulcanimicrobiota bacterium | reverse complement strand
GTGGTCGACGGCAACCTGACCGGCGGGGTTCCTCGTGATTCTCGACATCAGCGAGCAGGTGCAGGCGGAGCAGTTCATGCGTTCGCTTTTCGATCACCACCCGCATGGCATCGTGCACGTGGATTTAAATGGAACGATCCTCGAAGTCAACGACGCCGTTGTTGCGATGAGCGGCTACCTGCGTGACGAACTCGTGGGCCGGCATTTCCTTACGTTTGCAGCGCCCAGGGCCGGAAAACTCTCCGCGCAACTATTTGCCGAAACGACGGGCGGCCGCTCCCGCACGGCCGAAATTGAAGCCACCCGCAAAGACGGCAGCCAGCGCATCCTGAGCATGACGACGATTCCCGTGCGGACCGGGCAAACGATCGGCGGCGCCTTTTTGGTTTTCGAAGACATTACCGAATTAAAGGATACGCAAGAACGGTACCGCTCGCTCTTCGCGCACAATCCGGACGGCGTGATTGCCCTGGATCGAGAAGGCCGCATCGTTGCCGTAAACGACGCCGTGCTTGCCCTCGGAACCTACTCGCGCGAGCAAATTATCGGTCAAGACTTTCGGATTTTTATCAACGAGCACGAGTACGCCGTGGTCGAACCGCAGTTGCGCCGCGTGCTCGCGGGTCACGCCGTAACGTACGATCTTGCGTTTCGTACGCCCGGCGGAATTCGGGCCCTCAAAGTACGCAGCTTTCCAACCTTCAGCGGCACCGAAATCGTCGGCTTTTATGCAATCGTTGCCGATGCGACGCTGGAACGTGACGCGCAAAGCCGCGCGCGAGAACAAGAAAACCGGATTCGCGAACTCTATCTGTTGGCCATCAATCCCACGATCGCAGATGCGATGGTGACGACGATGCTTCAGACGGGCTGCCGTTTGCTCAACGTCGACGTCGCCGCAATTGTCGATTGCACGAACGAGTGCCGGATCGAACAACACGTCGATTTACGGTCGGCACCCGACCAGCTGAGCGAAGGCGCACTGATGACGCTGGCAAATATGGTGTCGGTTTCACGTAATCGCGTTACCGTTACGTCCTGCGCGCCGGTTGCAGACACGTATCCTTACGCAGTTGCCGTGCCTCTTCACGTTGCCGGCGTCTTCTATGGTGCTTTGTGCTTTGCCAGCACCTCGCGCGCGGATCCCCAGGTCGAGCAGACCGATGTGGATCTTGCGGCGTTGATGTCGGCGATCTTAGCCAGCGCGCTCGAGCGCCAGAGATCCCGCGCAAATCTGCGGACCCTGGCCTATTACGATTCGCTAACGGGCCTTCCGAATCGTCTCTTCATTCAAGAACGGTTGCGCGATTCTTTAGAATCCGCACAGATGCACATGCGGCGCGTGGCTCTTCTCTTTTTCGATCTCGACCGCTTTCAGGACGTGAACGATACCTTCGGGCATGCGATTGGAGACCGGCTGTTGCAACGGGTGGCAGCGCGCTTGCTCGAAGCGGTGGGCGATCGCGGAATGGTGGCGCGGATGGGTGGCGACGAATACGCGGTCCTGTTGCCGGATTGCGAGTCGCTCGAAGAAATCCGCAGTGCCGCCGACTCCTTACTGCACGCGATCGACGAGCCGTATAGCATCGATGAATACGAGCAATTTATCACGGCGAGCGCCGGGATCTCCATCTATCCCGACGACGGGAAAGACGATCAGACCCTTATTAAAAATGCCGACATCGCGATGTACCGCGCCAAGGATCTCGGCAGAAACGCCTACCAGTTCTACGCGCCGAGCCTAGAGGCAACGATTCAAATGCGGCTCTCGCAAGAGAAACTGTTGCGCCGGGCGCTGGAAAACGAAGAGTTTGTCGTCCACTATCAGCCGCAGGTCGATATGCTCAGCGGAAAAATAGTTGCCCTCGAAGCGCTCGTACGGTGGAACCATCCGAAAACCGGAATCATCTTTCCCGGCCGCTTTATCCCGAGTGCGGAAATCAGCGGTTTGATCGTTCCGCTCGGCGATTGGGTGTTGCGTAGAGCCACGGCGCAAATGCAAGCCTGGCAACCCGATTTTGCGGGACTGCGCATAGCGGTGAATCTCTCCGCCAAGCAATTCCACCAGCCGGACTTGCGCGCCCGGATTTTGAGCGCCCTCGAGACCGCCGGTCTGAGTTCCGAATTGCTCGAACTCGAGATTACCGAAGGCGTGGCCATGACCGACGCGGCGTCGACCATTTCGATCATGAACGAACTCGTCGAGGCTGGGGTGGGGTTCGGCCTGGACGACTTCGGGACGGGCTATTCCTCGCTTGCTTACCTGCGGCGTTTCCCGGCCGAAATTCTCAAGATCGATCGCTCCTTTGTAAGCGGGATCGGGACGGAACCCAACGATGAAACCATCGTCATCACGGTAATCGCCATGGCGCATAACTTGGGCCTGGAGGTCGTTGCTGAGGGGGTGGAGACGGCCGGCCAGTACGATTTTTTGAGAACTTACGGGTGCGACCGGGTACAAGGTTATTACATCTCCCCGGCCGTTCGGCCGGCGCAATCACCGAACTCCTCAAGGAATGGCGACCGCATCCGCAATGAAAACGCTCGCTCCTACGACACCCGCCCTCGATCGCGAGGTCTTGATCGATTGGTACCGGCGCAACCGGCAGCGGTCGGCGGCGATTTTTGCCCTCGTCGATCCGAAAGCGTTCTATAGCCGGCCCATTGCGCTGCGCCATCCATTCGCGTTTTACGAAGGCCACCTGCCGGCATTTAGTTACCTGACGCTCAACGAGCGCGCGTTGGGTCAGCCGCCGGTTGATGCGCGCCTTGAGAAACTTTTCGAGCGCGGAATCGATCCGTCCGATTTGTCCGCGGCCGCCAAACACTCGCGCGACGATTGGCCCACGCGCGAAGAGATGGACGAGTTCAGTCGTGCGTGCGACGAGCGCGTGACCGACGCGCTCGCGCGCGCTAACATCGTCGATGCAAGCGTTGCGCGACTCGCTTCCGGGCAGGCCGCATATACGATCCTCGAGCACGAGCAGATGCATCACGAAACGTTGATGTACATTATTCATCAACTGGATTACGATCTTAAAGGCCGGATCGCCCAAATCCATCACGATCCCGAGCCGCCCGTCAACGCGCTCGTTCGCATCGGATCCGGCATTGCAACCCTTGGTGCGGACGCGCACGAGCAGCCATTCGGATGGGACAACGAGTTCGGCAAGATGCGCGTCAACGTGGATGCTTTTTCAATTCAGGCGTACCCGGTGACGAATGCCGATTATCTCAAATTCGTCCAAGCCGGCGGCCAGGCGCCCAATTTTTGGGTACGTCGCGACGGCGAGTGGCGTTTGCGCGCAACGTTCGAAGAACTTCCACTCATGAAATCGTGGCCCGTATACGCGACGCAAGAACAGGCCGCCGGTTACGCAGAATGGATCGGCATGCGTTTGCCGACCGAGGCGGAATTTCACCGTGCGGCGTATGGTACGCCGTCCGGCGAAGAACGCGTACTCCCATGGGGAGACGAGACGCCGGATTACCGTTTCGGTAACTTTGACTTTGAACGCTACGATCCGGAGCCCGTCAACGCTCACCCCGCCGGTGCGAGCGCCTGGGGCGTGCACGACCTGATCGGGAATGGATGGGAATGGACTTCAACGCGATTCGGACCGCTCGACGCCTTCGCACCAATGGCCTCGTATCCACAGTATTCGGCAGATTTTTTCGACGGCAAGCATTATGTGATGAAGGGTGCGTCACCCGTGACCGCGCGCGAACTGGTACGCCGCAGCTTCCGCAACTGGTTCTACGCCGACTATCCCCACATGTACGCGAAATTCCGCTGCGCCGCTCCGTAGCGGCAGGGCTCACTCTGTGCCTCGGTTTTTCCCTTGCCGCCTGCACAAAGACACAAACGGCCGGCGAAAGCGGGCAGCGCCATAGCTGGACGACGCCGAACGTCTTGCGCGCCGGGTTGTACATCAGTCCTAACTCGCTCAATCCGATCCTTGGGACGTCCACCGGGGAAGCGATGATGACCACGCTTACGAACGACCCGCTCGTCACCGTCGATCCCAAGGGAAACGACGTACCCGTTCTCGCCGCCGAAGTTCCGACGCTCGAAAACGGCGGGATTTCGAAAGACGGTTTGACGATCCGCTACAAGCTGCGTCAGCATGTGAAGTGGCACGATGGTGCCCCATTTTCTAGCGACGATGTAAAATTCTCGTGGGAAGCCGTCATGAATACCGCCACCAACGTCGTGTCGCGACGCGGTTACGATACGGTGCAATCCGTCGAAACCCCGGATGCAAATACCGTCGTCTTTCATCTTAAAGCGCCGTTCGCTCCGTTCGTCGATACCGTCTTCGGCGAAAGCGATTCGCCCTATGAAATCATCCCGCGCCATCTGCTCGCGAAGTACAAAAACCTCAACCAGGTACCGTTCAATTCCGAACCCGTCGGCACGGGTCCGTTCAAATTTTCGAAGTGGGTGCGCGGCGACCGGTTGGAATTCGTTGCAAATTCCGAGTATTTCTTAGGCAAACCCAAACTGGATAAGATTATCTTCAAGATCATTCCGGACGCGAACACGGAAGCCACGCAGATTCGCGACCACGAAATCGACTGGTTCTCCGAGCTGCCCGGTATTCAGTACCGCGATCTGCGCACCGCTGCGGACGTGAAAATCGTCGCCGTACAATCCCCCCAGTGGGAAGGCATTGCATTCAACATGTCAACCCCCGCGCTGAGCGATCCCCTCGTGCGTCAAGCGCTCAGTTACGGCGTGGATAAAAAACGCATCATGGACGAAACGCAGTTCGGGCAGGGCACGCTTGGAACCGAAAGCATCCCATCGTACTCGTGGGCTTACAACTCGAACGTTACGCACTACGCTTACGATCCGCAAAAAGCGCGCGCCTTACTCGACCAGGCCGGCTGGAAGGTGGGTGCCGGAGGATTCCGCAGCAAGAACGGGCAGGCGCTCAGCCTGCGGTTCATTATCGCGCAGGGCAGCACCGCAGCCCAGACAATCGCCACCCTTTCGCAAGCGCAACTCAAACTGGTCGGCGTTGACACCCAGATCAAAACCTACAGTTACACCCTGCTGTACGCGACGGTAGCGATGGGCGGCATTCTCAACGGCGGCAAATACGATCTTGCCGTGTACGCATGGGTGTACGGAAGCGACCCCGATGAATCGTCGTCCTTTATGTGCCGCTACTTTCCGCCGGCCGGAAACAACATTTTCCATTACTGCAACCAGCAGTATGACGCTTTAGAAACCAGAGCGCTAACGAACCCGGATCGCGCCGTACGCAAAGCGGCATACGCACGGATGCAAGAGTTGATGTCCAAAGATAATCCGGCCGATTTCCTCTTTTACCGCAAGCAGCTCGATGCGCTCAATCCGGATATCCAAGGCTTCAACAACAATGGCATCATCGCAACCTGGAATGCCTACCAATGGTCGATCTAATCGCAGCCCGCTTCGAGAAAGAGACTTCACTTTGACGACGACGCTCACGCAGAAAAAAACGCCCGTAACGGTTGCCCACGGTGACGGCATCGGACCCGAGATCATGGGAGCCACGCTGCGCATTATCAACGCCGCCGGCGCTCAAATCGAGGAGGAGACGATCGAAATCGGTGAGAGCGTCTACAACCGCGGAATCAGCAACGGCATCGAGCCGGGCGCGTGGGATTCGCTTCGGCGCACGCGGGTGTTTCTCAAGGCGCCGATCACGACGCCGCAAGGCGGCGGTTTCAAAAGCCTCAACGTAACCGTGCGCAAAATGCTCGGCTTATACGCAAACGTGCGCCCGTGTGCATCGCTTCATCCGTACGTCAAAACCAAACACCCGAATATGGATTTGGTGATCGTGCGCGAGAACGAAGAGGACGTCTACGGCGGCATCGAGCACCGCCAAACGCAGCAGGTCACCCAAGCGCTCAAACTCATCTCGCGGCCGGGTTCGGAACGCGTGATCCGGTACGCGTTCGAGTACGCGGTTCAGAACAACCGCAAGAAAGTTACCTGCTTCACCAAAGACAATATTTTGAAGATGACCGACGGTCTGTTTCATAAAGTCTTCGATGAAATTGCCGCCGAATATCCGCAGATCGAAAACGAGCACTGGATCGTCGACATCGGCGCCGCCAAAATGGCGGATACGCCGGAAGCCTTCGACGTGATCGTGCTGCCGAATCTCTATGGCGACGTCCTCTCAGACGTAGCCGCGCAAATCACCGGTTCGGTCGGCCTTGCGGGATCGGCAAACATCGGCGACCGGATGGCGATGTTTGAGGCGATCCACGGCTCGGCACCGCGCCGCGCGGGGCAGAACATGGCAAACCCGTCGGCACTGTTGCTGGGCGCGGTGATGATGCTGAACCACATCGGACAGAGCGAGGTCGCGCAAAAAGTGCACAACGCCTGGCTCAAGACGATGGAGGACGGCGTGCACACCTACGATATCTATAAAGAGGGAACGAGCAAACAAAAAGTCGGTACGCGAGAGTTTGCCGATGCGGTCATCGAGCGGTTGGGAGGGGACCCCGTCACGTTGAAGGCCGTGAGATACAACGCACGCGCTACCATGGATTTGCACGTGCGTCCCGCCAAGACGGCGCAGGCTAAGCGCCTCGCCGGCGTCGACGTATTTTTTGACTACAACGCAGAGAGCCCGGCGGAACTGGCGCAAGCAATGACGTCACTTGGTGCGGTGGGTTTGCCACTCCAAATGATTAGCAATCGCGGAACCAGCGTCTGGCCGAACGGCTCCCCGGAAACATTTTTGAGCGACCATTGGACGTGCCGCTTCCTGGCCGGCGCCCCGAGCGGCGTGACGCATCAAGAGATCGTGGAGTTGCTCTCCGAACTCACTGCCAGAAAATTCGATTGGATTAAGACCGAGTTGCTGTACGAATTTGACGGCAAACCCGGTTTTTCGCTCGCCCAAGGCCAATAGACGGCCCGTGAGAATCGTCAGCCTGCTTCCGAGCGCGACGGAGATTCTGTTCGCGCTCGGGGTGGGCGACCAAGTCGTCGGGGTCACGCATGAATGCGACTTTCCGCCGCAAGCGGCAAACCGTGCGCATCTAACGGCGAGCGCCTTACCGCAAGGAATGGCTCCGGGCGAAATCAACCGCCACGTGCGTACGAGCGTGCATGCCGGATCCAGCCTCTACCATCTGGATTCGGAGATGCTTGAAAAGCTGGCGCCGGATCTCATCGTAACGCAGGAGCTCTGCGCGGTCTGCGCCGTTTCCTACCAGATTGTGGATCGCGCCGCCAAACAACTTTCCAGCGACGCACGCATCGTTTCTTTGGAGCCCGCATCGCTCGACGACGTGTATGCAAACGTCGCGACGCTCGGTGAATTGACCGGGTCGCAAGCAGCGGCAAAAGGGCTGATCGCTTCGCTTCAGTTGCGCGAGGACGCGCTGCGCGCAAAATACGAACATCATTCGCACCCGCGTACGCTTCTGCTCGAATGGACCGATCCGCCGATGAGCGCCGGTCACTGGACGCCCGGTTTGATCGAAATCGCAGGCGGCGTGCCCGTGTTATGCAAGCCGGGCGCCAACTCCACGGTCATCGATTGGGACGCAGTCGAGCAAGAAGCACCGGACGTTATTCTCATCGCTCCGTGCGGTTTTGATCTCGAAGCCGCTACGAAAGCGATGGCAGAACTGGATGCGGTGCCGCAATTCGCGCAATCGCGCGCCAAACGCGAAGCGCGCGTGTTCGCAATCGATGGAAACGCCTACGTCAACCGGCCTGGCCCTCGCTTAATTGACACGGCGGAGATTTTCGCAGGCTACATCCACGGCGCTTAACCGGTTTGCACTTGGAGTCCGTTGGGCATGTAGTAAGCCGCAAAACACTTTAGGAGAAAACGATTATGGCTGATACCGAGCACAGCATTAACACATACGTGAGCGACATGCTCGCACTCGAACGGCACATCAATATTCCGTTCCAAACGCAACTCAAAGACGATGACTTTAGCGACTATACCAATGCACGTGCGCTCGTGTCGCGGCTCGCCGATCTCTCAAACCGTCATGCCGATGGCTTAAAGGATTTACTCGATCGGCTCGGCGGGCACGAAGCCTCGCCCATCAAGAGCGGCGTGAGTACCGTCGAGGGATTCGTTGCCGGTGCCATCGATAAGATGCGCAAAACCAAAGTGTCGAAGGCGCTGCGCGACGATTATACGGCGCTCGCACTCTGCACGGCAAGTTATACGATGCTGACCGCTACGGCAAACGCGCTAAACAGCCCGCAAGTCGCGGCGCTAGCGCAGCAGTATTTGCGCGACTACGCGCAGTGCGTTATGGAAATTGGCCAAGCCCTGCCCGCCATCGTCGTGGAAGAACTGCAAGTAACGGGCCTACCGGTAGAGACCGGCACGATCGGACTTGCGGAAAAGGCCGCTCAAGAAGCCTGGCGCTCCGGCGGATCGACCTCAACCGCTGCGCCGACGACCGCCGGCACGATCTAAAGGCAGCGCTCAACCCGGCTATCATGACAGTAAGCGTCATGATTGCCGGGTAAGCTGGAGGCATGACGCAACAAACGCCCGTGCCCGCCCTCGAAGGCTTGCACTTTTTCATGTATCTCACCAAAGACTTCGCGCGCGCCCGCAAATTCTATGAGTCTCTGTTCGGCCTCAAGCCCGGCGCCTTCGACTCCGAAGCATTTGTCGAATACGACTTGCCCGATGGAAACACGTTTGCACTCGCCCACTATACAGGCACCGATTCGGGTACGGGCGGAGCGATGTTCGGCGTAAACGACGTGGAAGCCGCGATCGTGCGCGTCGAGGCGCTCGGCGGAAAACTACTCGCGCGTTTCGGTGGCGAGGGGTGTACCTCAGGCTGGTGCACGGACACGGAAGGCAATGCCTTCGGCGTGCACCAGCGCAAATAAGGCGCGCCTCGGGAAGAGTTCTTAGGTTCCTTGTTGTTCGAGAAGATCGGCCATGTCGTTGGCGTGCTCTTCTTCAACGGCGAGTATCTGTTCCATTAGGCGGCGTGAGGTTGGGTCTTTATCGCCAAAATAGCGGATAATTTCCGTATAGGATTCGATGGCGATGCGCTCGGCCACCAGATTTTCCTTGATCATGTCCACGAGGCTATCGCCCTCAACGTACTCGGAATGGCTGCGCGCCGTCAGGCCCTGGGGATTAAAATCGGGTGCGCCGCCGAGTTGCGTAATGCGCTCGGCAATAAGGTCGGCATGACCTTGCTCTTCGTTCGCGTGCTGGAGAAACTCGGCGGCAACGGAGTCCTTGTTAATACCGCGGGCCATGAAGAAATGCCGTCGGTACCGCAACACGCAGACGATCTCAGTCGCCAGCGCCTGGTTGAGAATGTCGATGACTTGGGCGACGTCGCCCTTGTAACTCTCGGTAATCGGCCCCTTTTCCATGTGCTGCCGGGCGCGGCGGCGCAGCTCGGTGACGTCGGAAAGGAACGGAGTTTTGGTGTCCACCTGGATATCTCTCCACTCTGTTAAAGAACAAATAAGGTGTAGGTTATTCTCCCCTATACCCGCCGCGGCGGTATCCCGTTGCGTCCTCCTAAGAGCAGACAGGCGAGCGGCCGATACTATCTAGACATGCTGGACGGGTCGACGACATTGACGGGCGAACAAGATGAGGCTGCGCTCCTGCGCAATATGTGCGCGCTCGTCGCCCGGGACCGCCGTTTTTGCCTCGCATCGATTGCATCCGTGCTTCCGGACGGTACGCT
>JALZBM010000065.1 GCA_030947385.1 Vulcanimicrobiota bacterium | reverse complement strand
ACCTGCGCAGCGGCAGGAGCAAGGTGCGATTCTCGGCCGTATCATCGCTCGCGCAGTTACGGCTAATGCAAATCCGGCGGCGAACCTCGCGCAGGCCGCAGTTGCTCCGGCAACCGCTGCAGGCAATTCAAAGGATGGCGCCGTGCCGGGAGCGGCCCGCGCGTCGCTTGAGAATCTGGTCGCGGCCATCGTGCAGTCGGCCGGAAACCAGCAAGGGAACGCTTCCGGGAATGCCGGCGGCAATCCCAATTCGTTTGAGTGGACGCAAGGACGCAACGCGCTCGGCCCGTCCAATTCGTCGATTGCGCAATCGGCGGACCGCGGATCGTTTGCGGCTCAAGCAAGTGCGTTGCTCGCAACGGCATGGGCACCGGTAGCATCGGCTAACGGAGCGTCTGCAGTGCCGCTCGGGCCGCCCATCCCCTACACCACCGTAGATGCCGGCAGCGTCATCGAACAAGTTATCAAAGGAATGCAAATCAAAACGTTCGGAGCGGACCGCTCTGAGGTTCGGATGCGCCTTTCTCCCGAGCACTTGGGCGACGTCTGTGTGAAATTGTCTATGAACGGTGGAAACGTTAGCGCAAGTATCACGGCGCAGAACGCTGACGTCCGCGATACCCTGCTTGCCAATCAAAACGCGCTCACGAAATCTCTCGCAGACGCGGGCCTAAAGTTGCAAAACTTTTCGGTCAACGTTTCGGGCGGTGGACCGGACGGCTTTGCCCAACATCAGGACCTTGCGCGTCAAGCCGGCTCGCGCCGGATTGCGTACCGGGTCGGAGAATCCGATGAGGCGCAAAACGACGTACTTGCGGCAACCCCGACGTTTGGACCGCCGCTCGCGGCGATTCAATCGTTACACTTACTCAACTATCTCGCTTAGGAGAGCTTATGTCCTCAGTCGCACTCGGCCAGCCGATCAACTCGCTGGTCAATATCAATCAGCCGGTAAGTGCCGCAAACGGCGCCGGTAGTGGAACCGCACTTGGGCCGGATGCCTTTCTCAAGCTTCTCGTCACCGAGATGCAGAATCAGGATCCGGAAAAACCGATGGACTCAACGCAATCGGTTGCGCAGCTCGCGCAGTTCAGTGCTTTGCAGGCCCAAACATCAACCTCGGCGGCGTTCTCTGCGTTTCAGTCCAACTTCGGCGTCATGCAAGCGGCAACGCTGATCGGCAAAAACGTCACCGTCAACTCAACCGATCCGGGATCGGGTAACACCAGCTCGATCGTCGGTACGGTAAAAACGATCGACGTCGTCAACGGTAAACCGCAATTCACGATGACCGACAAGAGCGGCAACGTGGTAGCGGACGCTAAGGGCAGCCCGATTCTGTTCGGAACATCCCAGATCACGTCAATCGGAAACTAACGTCGTGGATCCCAAAGACATCCAAGGTCTGCCCATCAACATTCCGCCGGTTGCGCCGGCGCGTGTTCCCGTGCAGATTCCGCCCACTGCCGGATCCAGCTTTCGCGAGCTTCTCGAGAAGCAGGGCGTCTCCAAAGGAGAGCCGCTCAAATTCTCGGCTCATGCCATGGCGCGTTTGCAATCGCGCAACATCAACCTCTCGCAGGACGATGTCGCAAAGATGAACGTCATGGCGGATAAAGCGGCGGCCAAAGGTGCCAAGCAGTCCCTGTTTATGATGAAGGACGTCGCAATGGTCGTCTCCATCAAAAACCGGACCGTCATCACCGCGGTCGACCAAGATTCAATGAAAGAGAACGTCTTTACCAACATCGATTCGGCCGCGATCATCGCGTGAGCGCGGACAGACACTAGCGAAAACTCACAACACTAAACAAGGCGGACCGTAATAGGAGCCTTGGCCGCAGCACCGATCTACAGACGTGCACGCGGACGACTATGAAAGGTCACTACTAGAATGGCATTCGACTCGCTGTTCATCGGCGTCACCGGTCTGAACGCATTTCAGAACCAAATCGACGTCATTTCGAACAATATCGCGAACACCGGCACCAACGGCTACAAAGGCCAGCGCGTAACGTTCGCCGACCTGCTTTATCAGCAACAGGGATTTGCTTCCGCGCCTTCGCAATCGCGCGGCGGCGTCAATCCGATCGACGTCGGTCTCGGCGTCAAGGTCAACACCGTTGACACCGTGTTTCAACAGGGCGGTCTTCAGACCACGGGTATCAACACGGACCTTGCGATCAATGGAGACGGATTCTTCATTCTGAACAACGTCAACGGTCAAGGCATCCCGAGTTACACGCGCAACGGCGCGTTTTCGCTCAACCAAAACGGGCTGCTGTACGATCCGTCCTCCGGTTTGGCCGTGCAAGGGTACATGGCCGGGCCGAACGGTCAGATCACATCCTCCGGTACTCCCGGATCGATCAACATTCCGATCGGCCTCAAATCGCAAGCCGCGGCAACCGGCGGAGCCTCGTCGGTTAAAGTCGGCCCGAACGGCGACAGCGTGTTCGATATGAGCCTCGGTGGCAATCTCGATCAAACGGAATGGATCAAGGAAGAGCAGCAAGTGGGCGCGGGTGGTGCGGCCGGTGCCGGCGCCACGAAGACCGTCACCACGACCCTGTATGATTCGCTCGGCAACGCCCATCAGGCAACGCTTGTTTACGCGCCTGATGCCACCGGTGCCACCGCGGTCAACAATGGTCTCCCGGCAACCGTCAATAGCGCGTCGGGAACCGCCACAGCGGTTGGCTCGCGCTGGAAGGTAACGGCGTCGTTTACCGACGGAACGTTAATCAACGGCGCCGCCGGTCCGCAAGCGTTAGGCTTCGCGTATTTCGACCAAAACGGTCAGTTTATCAACACGTCGAGTCTCACAACTCCGACCGCTGCAACCGTGCACACGGCCGGAACGGCTGCGTCGGCCGCAGCCGGAGACGCATTGAACATCACGGCGTGGGGCGCCGTTCCCGGCAATGCCGCCGCGCCCGGCGGCCTTATCGGCGTCGACTATTCCCAGCAAACGTCGCTCGCCGGAAGCTATACCGCAAACGTTCTTACCCAGAACGGTTTTGCGCAAGGCTTGCTCTCGAACATCACGATCGGTCAGGACGGCTCCGTGCTCGGTGCGTTCACGAACGGTCAATCGAAAAATCTGGCTCAGGTTGCCGTGGCGACCTTCCAGAACGAGCAAGGCTTGGACCGCATCGGCGGCAACATGTTCAAAGGCAACGCCAATACGGGTCTCGCCCAAATCGGTACGGCAACGAACGGCCGCTTCGGTGCGATCCAGTCCGGCGCTCTGGAGCAGTCCAACGTTTCTCTCGCCGATGAGTTCACCAAAATGATCCTCGCGCAGCGCTCGTTCCAGGCGAACGCTAAGAGCATCAGCGTCGCAGATCAGGATCTGCAGCTCGTCGTCACCCCAGGTAACCTCTAGCAAACGTTAGTCCGGCGCTTCCTTAAAAACGTGAAGCGCCGGACGGGCAAACACGGATGTTTACGTTCGGCTTGGGCGGGGTGGGCGGCATGGATGCCGGCCACCCCGACGAACATGCGGGACCATGATCGCCCTTATCCGGTTAAACGGCCAACCGATTATGGTTAACGCCGACCTCATCGAGTCGGTCGAGTCAACGCCCGACACGGTCGTGACCCTGACCTCGGGCAACAAACTGATCGTCCGCGACTCGATGGACGCCCTGCAGCAGAAGATCATCGATTTCAAACGTAAGATTTACGGTCCGGCGCCTCCCGCCACGTAAACCTTTCACCAGCGCTTTAATCTTCGCCCGAGTCCCGGCCGATACAGGAAAGAGACCAAAGAAAGCCCTTCCGGAGATTTGTCGTGGATTTTGCTACTATAGTCGGCCTTGTTATTGCATTTGGCGTGGTCGTGCTGGCCATGTTGGTCGGCCACGAAGATCCCCACATTTTCATCGACCGGTGGGACGCGTTCGTCCTCATCCTCGGCGGCACGATCGGTGCAACCCTAACGTCGTTCTCGATGCGCAATTTCATCAACGGTTTTCTCGGCGGCTTTAAGACGGCATTCGTCGAGCCGGTCTACCACGAACGTGAAGTCATATCAACCCTCGTGTCGTTTGCCGAAAAGGCGCGCCGCGAAGGTTTGCTGGCCTTGGAAAACGAGGCGGCCGCGCTTGACGACGACTTTATGCGCAAGGGCATCCAGCTCGTCATCGACGGGCGCGACACCGACATCATCCGCAAGATTTTGGAAACCGAAGTCAGTTTCGTCCAAGAACGCGGCGCCAAAGCCGAGTCCGTTTTCATGACGCTCGGCGGATATTCGCCGACGCTCGGTATCATCGGCACGGTTTTAGGACTCATCGGGATGCTCAAAAGCCTGGGTGCGAGTACCGGCGGTGCGAACGGCAACATTGCGGGCGACATGGGCAAGCAGACGGCGGTCGCATTCGTCGCGACGTTTTTTGGAATCCTATTCGCGAATCTGCTCTGGCTGCCGATCGCCTCGAAAATCAAAGAACGCAACGGACAGCTGTTGCTCGTGCGCGAGATCATGATCGAAGGCATTCTCTCGATTCAAGCCGGCGACAATCCGCGCTTGCTCGAAGAGAAGCTGCACGCGTTCTTAGATCCCAGCGAGCGCGAAGTGGCGGTTGAAGAAGGCGGCACCGTTGGCGAGCCGACCTATCAGGCGGGTTAACGAATAATTCATGGGTCAAGCAACGAAGGCCGCCGCCCGCGCGTCGGAATCAAAATTCCGCAAACGCGCCGCGGAGCAAAAAATGGAAAGCGCCGGCATGATGCGCTGGTTGCTCACCTATGCCGACATGATCACGTTGCTGCTCGCATTATTCATCATCCTGTTTTCCATCTCAACGATCAACCGGGTACGGTTTCACGCCTTCGTCAACTCGATTTCGGGCGGATTCGATAACGATTGGGCCATCAACCAGCCACCTAACGGCGGCAGTAACGGCACGCACGCCCTTAACGCGAATTCCAATATCCCGGCAATCCGAAAACAACTCGAGAAGTATATTACGCAAAACCACTTGGAGAAAGCCGTTCAGACCAGACTGGATCACCGCGGCCTCGTGATCACGTTGCTCAGTGACAAATCATATTACGATAGCGGCAGCGCCCAATTGCGTTCGGAAACGAAGACGGTATTGGACCGCATCGACAAATTTTTGAACAAAAACAACTATCTCGTCCGCGTCGAGGGCAACACCGACAATCAACCCATAGCCACGGGCGATTATCCGAGTAACTGGGAGCTTTCGACAGCGCGTGCCACCAACGTCGTACGCTATTTGGTCGAGCACGATGCGCTTGCGCCCGCGCGAATTTCCGCCGCGGGCTACGGTCAATACCATCCGCGCGTCTCGAATTCCGGCGAATCCTCGCGCCAGCAGAACCGGCGCGTCGATATCGTTATTCTCAACGCACAGTTCTCCCGGTTAGAGAAGGGTCAGTAACGCACGTCATGTCGAGTCTCTCACAAGAAGAAATTGACGCCCTCGTAAATCAACTTGCAGCTCCGGGTACCGAGGGTGCGGCACTCGAAGGCAAAAAAATCAAGTCGTTCGACTTCCGCTTTACCAAACGGCTTGAAAAATTTTCCAACAATCAGCTTCAAACGCTGCGAACGCTTCACGATAATTTCACGCGCCTGCTCAATAACTCGCTGTCGGTCTATTTACGCACGCGCGTCGAAGCGACGATCGTTTCCATCGAGCAAATCAGCTACGGCGATTTCATCGCGTCGATCGGCATTCCGTCGATTCTCTCAATTTTCTCGATGGATCCCTTGCCCGGCAGCGGGATCGTGCAGGTCGACCTCAATTTGGTGTTTTCGATTATCGACCGCTTGCTTGGCGGCCCCGGATGGTTTCCGCAAAAGTTGCGGGATCTGACCGACATCGAGCGCACCCTCATGCAGCGTTTCATGGCGCGTATGCTCAACAGCTACCGCGAGTCGTGGAACTACCTGCTTACGCTATCGCTCAAGATCGAAGCCCTAGACTCAAATCCCCAGTTTATTCCACGCATCATTCCGCTCGATCAGATCGTCGCGTACGTGTCGTGCGAACTCAAGGTGGGCGACATGGCGGGGGTCATGAACTTCTGCCTGCCCTACCTTGTCCTCCAGTCAATCGGGCCCCAACTCTCGGATTTCCAATGGTCGCCGTCGGTCGTCGCCGGACGAGGCATGACCGAAGAAGATATCGCCCAGCTCGCGCGTAATGTCGAGCGTGCCTCCGTCGACATTCAAGTGGAGCTCGGCAAGACGACCGTTTCGCTACGCGATCTGGTTGCTCTGCAACCGGGAGATGTCGTGTTGTTTGATAAGCCGACGACCGAACCGCTCGTCGCAAAGGTCAACGACTGCGACAAGTTTCACGTGTTCCCGGGAGTAAATAGAGAGCGCCTCGCCGTGCAGGTTACCGGCGTCATTTCGAACGAGGACGAATAAACTATGGAAATGCAAAAACTTGCCGACGTGATGCTGGCTGCAGCGGCCGGCGTCTTCGGACGGTTAGTCGAGCACACGGTTCCGGCGTCCGCAGCGGGGCGCAGAGATCACGAGGGGTCCGTGCACACCGACGGCGATTCGCTCGTGACGCTCGCGGTGCTACCGGCGCTGAGCGATGCGCAGGTCGTCGTGCGCTTTTCCAACGACGAACTCAGTCGAGTGGTGAACCAAATGATCGGTGGCGCGGACGACGCCGCCGAAATGGGCGCCATGCAACTCTCGATCGTCTCCGAAACGGTTTCGCAAATCGCGGCCGCCATGTTGGAGGCCCTCGCAAAAGAAGTCGGCGTTGCGGCCGAGGGCATCAAAGCCGAGCTTTGCACCGACGCGACGGCTTTACCGCCGCCGCCTTTCGAGTCGTATGAAGGAACGGTCACGGTAAGCGCCGGCCTCGCGCCGAAAATCTCCATCGACTTTGCTGCTATTACGCTCTCAAAACTTCAAAGCGCGAGTTCCGCCGCCGCGGCGAGCGCGGCACCGCAAGCTGCATCGGTCGCGACCGCGCCGAGCGCGCCGCCCGTGGCCGCCGCCCCAAAACCGCCGGCAGGCAAGCAGAAAGCAGCGGCGCCCGCAGCGTCCGTCGCCCCCCCCAGCAGCGCGCAATCTGCGGCGTTTGCATCGATGATGCCGACGCCGATCAAAGCCGCGCATCCAGGTCACGCCAACCTCGATTTGGTGCACGACATTCCTTTGCAGATTAGCGCCGTGCTCGGGCAAACGTCCCTGCCGCTGCGCGATGTGGTGTCGCTTGCTTCGGGCAGCGTCTTCGAACTCGATAAGAACTCCACCGATCCCATCGATTTATACGTCAACAACATCTTGATCGCGCGCGGTGAAGTTGTCGTGGTCGACGATAAATTTGCCGTCAAGATCAGCGAACTCAATCCGACCGCACAGTAAAGCTCCGCTATGCCCGTAGAGTTCCTCGGTACGTATCTAACGGCGCTTGTCGTCATTGCGTTATTGCTTTTAGGCCTGTATACGATCGTGCGCGCCCTGGGGCGCGGACGGGTCCTCGCGGCGAGTAACAAGCGGTTGATCAGCGTGATCGAATCGACGTTCGTCGCGCAAAACACGACGCTGCATGTGGTTAAAATCGGCGAGAAGTTCTTCGCCGTCGGCGGCGGTTCCGGGCACCTTGCGATGCTCTGCGAAGTGCCGGCGGAAGAAGTCACGCCGTGGCTCGACTCGCAACGAAAAATGTTCGCCGATCAAACCCAGTCGCTGACCGGACTGATGAAATACTTGCGCAGGCGCCCATGAAGCCTTTTCTGATCGCCCTCTGGACGCGCTACCGGATCTTCTGGGTCGTCAGCGGGATCGCGATTTCTGCGCTTTGGCTACTGCCCGCGCTCGCGTTTGCACAGAGCGCGCCCGCGGGACCGTCGGCTCCGACCGTGCCGATTCCCAACATCAATATCGGTGTCGGCCAGGCAAAGAGCCCCGCGCAGGTTGCAACTTCGCTCCAGATCTTACTCTTGCTTACGGTCGTGTCGCTCGCGCCTACGTTGCTCGTCTTGCTGACGTCTTTTACCCGCGTGATCGTGGTGCTCTCCTTCGTGCGTACGGCACTCGGAACGCAGCAGGTGCCCCCCAACCAGGTTCTCGTGGGCTTGGCGCTGCTGCTGACGTTCTTTATCATGAATCCGGTGATTACGGACATCAACAAGAACGCGCTGCAGCCGTACATGAAGCAGAAAATTTCGCAAAGCGCGGCGCTCGACCGCGCGGCGGTTCCATTGCGCAAATTCATGTTCAAGCAAACGCGCGAAAAAGACATTCAACTGTTTTACTCGATGTCCAAAGAAGCGGCACCGGCAAAACAGACGGACGTGCCGACCTATTTGCTGATCCCGGCATTCGTCATCTCGGAACTCAAGACGGCCTTCGAGATCGGGTTTGCGATCTACGTACCGTTTATCGTCATCGATATGGTCGTTGCAAGCATCCTGCTCTCTATGGGCATGATGATGATTCCGCCCATCATCATCTCGCTGCCGTTCAAGATTCTCATTTTTCTGCTCGTTGACGGATGGAACTTGACCGTCGCCGCCATCTTCCAGAGTTATCAATGAGTTTTGCATCGGCGATTGCCCTCGGCCGCGAAGCCATCTTTATCGCGTTTGTCGTTGCAGCTCCGTCGCTGCTGCTCGGCCTGCTGGTCGGTCTCGCCATCTCGATCTTTCAAGCGGTAACGCAGATCCAAGAGCCGACCCTTACGTTCATTCCGAAAATTCTCGTCGTTGCGCTCTCACTGTTGTTCTTTGGGCCGTTCATGCTCGCGATGCTGACCGACTTCACTGCGAGGGTCTTTCACAACGTCGGGTCCTTCATTCATTAGCTGATGGCCGACGTCTTCGGCTTAAGTTTCAGCCAGTTCGAAACGTTCTTGCTGGTGATGATTCGCGTCACCATCATCATGTCGATCATCCCGGTGTTTTCCGCATCGCAGATTCCGAGGCTCGCGCGCATTGGGCTCGGCCTGCTAATCACCGTCGTCATCTACAAAACGGTGCCCGCGATGCACGTTTCGCTGGACCTCTATTCGCTCGGACTTGCGATCGTCAGCCAGGTGGTCGTCGGCCTCGTCTTCGGTTTCGTGTCCTACTTGGTCTTCATGGGCATTCAGCTTGCGGGCATGATTTTGGACATTCAAATCGGCTTCGCGGTCGCGAACGTCATCAATCCGCTAACACAGCAGACCGTCACGGTCGTCGGTGAATTCGAACTGACGATGGCATCGCTCATTTATCTAATCAGCAACTCGCACCATTTGTTGCTCGCGGGTATCGGCGGGTCGTTTCATCTCCTGCAACTGCCCTATATTGCGCTCGACCCGAGCGTGGCGGGAAATATCATGCTGTTCTTTACCGCCTCGACTTTGATTATTTTCAAAATCGCGGCGCCGGCGGCCATCGCGCTGTTCATCACCAATATCGCGCTCGGATTGATGGCGCGCGTGGCGCCGCAGATGAACGTGTTCGTCGTCGGATTTCCGTTGCAGATCGGCGTCGGTTTGCTGATGCTGGCCGTAAGCATTCCGCTTCTCGGCTTCGTCGTTCCGCAACTCTACGATCAAGTGCCGCGGCAGCTCGACACCGTTATGCGCGGAATGATCCCACCTCGGCCGGCGCCGTAGGGGTTAGAAGTAGCTGAACTGACCGACTTTGTTCGCGTTGTTTTCCACGAAGTAAACTTTGGCATCGAAGCCGATCGCGAGCATGCCGGGGAACGAGTTGGCC
>JALZBM010000247.1 GCA_030947385.1 Vulcanimicrobiota bacterium | reverse complement strand
TGGGCGACCGGGTGTATCTTTTTCCGAACGATTCCAATGTCGCGCCGGCCGCTGCGGAAGTCAAAAAATTGTCGGATAAAAACGTTGAAGTTATTCCAACGCGCGATATGGCCGGCGGAATCGCGGGACTCTTTGAGTTGCGTGGCCGTAGCGAGCCGCCGGCTCCGGACGATCTGGGCCGGGCAACGGCGCGCCCTAAAGCCGGCGCGGTGTTTTTTGCGGGGAAAGATTCGAGCCTCGGTGGTGTCACCGTCGTGCGCGGAAAACCGGCTGCCACATTCGGCGGCAAGCTCTTGGCTGCGTCTTCTCTTACCGCTACGGCCCGAGCGCTTTTGGATGCGATGGGCGCGGGCGCCGGGGGCCTGATTACGCTCTATTATGGAGGAACGCAGAAGGAGCGCGATGCGAAGCGGCTGGCCGAAGATCTGCAAACGACGTTTCCGAATGTGGATGTGGAGTACTACTTCGGCGGTCAGAAGAACGAAGAGTACGTGGTGTCATTCGATGACTAGTTCCTCAGGAAAACCCCGCCCGCGTATTGCGGTCGATGCCATGGGGGGTGACAACGCGCCCGAAGAAATCGTCGCGGGCGTCCTGCTCGCTGCCGCGCAGGACTACGCGGACCTCACGCTCGTAGGCGATCAGAGCCGGATTCGTCCGCTGCTCGTTGGTCCGCACGTGGAACGCGTGAGCATCGTTCATGCTCCCGATGAAGTAGCGATGGATCAACACGCTTCGCAAGCCGTGCGCAACCACGAGAGATCCAGCCTGGGCGTCGCGGTCAACATGGTGCGCGACAAATCGGCGGATGCCGTGGTGTCGGCCGGCAACAGCGGTGCATTTTTGGCAATCGCGCTGATCCGGTTACGAACGATCGAAGGCATCGCACGTCCGGCGATTGCGACGGTGCTGCCGGCGATGCGCGGCCCGAGCGTGATGCTGGATGCGGGCGCGAATGTCGACTGCCGCCCCGAGTGGCTTGCGCAGTTCGGCATCATGGGGTCGGCATACGCGCGAGCCGTTCTAAGAATTGATAACCCGCGCGTCGCCATCCTCTCCGTCGGCGAAGAGCGCACCAAGGGCAATGCGCTAACGATCGAAGCGGCGAAGCTGCTCGATGCCGCGCCCGTGAATTTTATCGGCAACATCGAAGGCAAAGACGTCGTCACGAATGCGGCCGATGTGATCGTGGCCGACGGTTTTGTCGGAAACGTCGTGCTCAAAGTATCCGAAGGGCTCATCTCGGGTCTGGGCGACGTCATCGCGGACTCGATTTCCAAGGGCAACGTGATTACAAAAATCGGCGCGTTCCTCATGTTGCCGGCGCTGCGCAAGCTCGGCAAAAAATACGCGTACGAAACCTACGGCGGTGCTCCGCTGTTGGGCTTGCGGGGAAACTGCATCGTGACGCACGGACGCGCTAACCGCACCGCGATCGCGAGCGCCATTCGCGCGGCGGCCGACGAATCGGGCGCCGACGTCGTCGGGAAAATTCAAGCGCTCGTCGCTCCGCACTTGGCGCGGGAAGCGTAGGAATGGCGGTTGCAATCGTCACCGACAGCACTTCGGACATCGAACCCGCGCGCGCGCGCGAACTCGGCATCGACGTCGTCCCGCTTTTCGTGCTGTTCGGCGAAACGAGCTACCGGGACTATGTGGATCTCTCACGCTCGGAGTTCTACGATAAACTCATTCACGAAAAGATCTTGCCCGCTACTTCGCAACCGGCGCCGGAGATGTTCGCGCAGGTTTTTGCCAAGCACGTAGAGGCCGGCAACGAGGTCGTGTGCGTCGTCATTTCACAGGCGCTCTCCGGCACGATCAATGCCGCCCGTTCCGCGGCCGAACAATTTGCGGACGCCAGGATCGCCATCGTCGACTCGCAGAGCGCTGCGGGCGGACTCGGATTACAAGTCCTGCATGCCGCGCAGCTCGCGGGCGCCGGTGCAAACGTCAAGGGAATTTTGGACGCACTCGAATCCGACCGGCGGACGCAACAGTTGTACGCGGCGCTTCCCGATTTAAGTCACGTGGTGCGTACGGGGCGCGTCGGAAAAGCGAAAGCATTGCTCGGTACGCTGATGAAAATCGTTCCCGTCCTCGCGATCAAGGACGGCGTCGTCGATGCCGGCGCGCAAGTGCGGACGTTTGCACGCGCGCAGGAAGCGATGATCGAGCTTACCGTCAAAAATATTACCGACGCATCGCAGGCTCGCCTCATGGTCATGCATACGCAGGCCCCGGAACTTGCCGCGCGCCTTGCCGTCAAGCTGTTGGAAAGGCTCGGTCAGCCTCCAAAATATTTTGAAGTCTCCGAAGCAGGCCCGGTGATCGCAACGCACGCGGGGCCGGGCGCGCTCGGTATCTGTTCGGCAGTGTGACCGACTCCACCCAACGTTAGCATCGTGACCGGAATTTACGTTCATCTGCCGTTTTGTCCCTATATTTGTCCGTATTGCGATTTCGCAAAATGGCCGGTGCGGCGGAGCTCTGCGCAGCGTTACTTTAGCGCGCTGCAGACGGAGATTATCCGCGAGCGCGATTTTACGGCGGAGACGATTTTTCTGGGCGGCGGTACGCCCAACACCTACGCGCATGAGGACATTGCCGGCTTGGTGCGGCTTTTGCGCGAGCGGTTCGGAGCGCGGGGAGAAGTCAGCATTGAAATCAATCCCGAACTTCTGGGCGCCGGGGATTGCGAGGCGTACGTAGCCGCGGGCATCAACCGCATCTCTATCGGCGTACAGTCCCTCGTATCTTCGGAAATCGCAACGCTCGGTCGCAAACACACGCCAGAAGACGTCCGGCGTGCCGTCGACTCCGCGCGCGCGGCCGGGATTGCTTCGGTTTCGCTCGATCTGATTTTCGCGGTGCCGGGCCAAACGGAACAGTCGTGGCAGGAAACACTGCGCGGGGCCGTTGCGCTCGAGCCGGATCACCTATCCGCCTACGGATTGACCGTAGAGGAGGGAACGCCGTATGCAGTATGGCAGCGCCGGGAGCCCGGCGCGTTTTTTGACGACGCAGCCGAGGCGGAATTTTACGAGGACGCAATCCAGATTCTCAGCAAACATGGGTACGAACACTATGAAGTGAGCAATTTTGCAAAGCCGGGGCATCGGTGCGTTCATAACGCGAACTATTGGGATAACGGCGAGTACCGTGGTTTCGGCGTGGGTGCCGCCTCGTATCGCGACGGCGAGCGATGGGTGCAAACCCGCTCGCTCGAAGAGTATCTGGGCGCCGTGGAAAGCGGCACGCCGGTCCCGGCGCAGAGCGAACGCCTAGAAGGAGCAGCCCGCGCCGGCGAAGCCGTTATGCTGTCTCTGCGCACCGTCGAAGGCGTGTCGTTCGAGCGATTTCGCGAACGGTACGGCGTCGATTTCTTGCAGTTTTACGACCCGATACTTAAAGATTTACGGCAGACGGATTTATTGAACGTCGACGAGCACCATGCCTGGTTGACCAAACGGGGGCGCTTTCTTGCAAATGATGTTTGCGGCGCGTTCGTAACATTCGAATAACGAGAATGAATTTGTCCGGCACGTTGCTGCGCATCGTATTCGCGGTCGTTTTCGGGGTGACCGGTTTTTTGCTCGGCCGCGAAGCGTACATTCGTTTGTTCGCGCTGCACTTTGCAAGCGAAATGTGGCAGCTGGCCTTTACCATTCTTTCGCCCGTCGTCGGCGCCGTGATCGGCGTCGCGGTCGCGCCCGCCGCTCAAACGATTTTTGAAGACGAACTGGTCGTGGTCGAAGGCGCCATCGACCGCCTCTCGCC
>JALZBM010000246.1 GCA_030947385.1 Vulcanimicrobiota bacterium | reverse complement strand
GCTTCTTCAACCAGTGTTTTCCATTTGGTAAGAATATGGGTCGGATGGCGTTCCAAAACGGTTACCGATTCGACATCCGGCATAAAGTCGGGGAAGCGCTCTTGCTCTTTTGCGAGTTCGTACACCTTGCGCGCCGGCGCGGCAATCTCGATCGAGGTTTCAACGTACGGCATGAATTAGAGGACGCCAAGCTTCTCTTGCGCGGAGGCAAGGCCCGCGCCGAGGGCGCCCAGCGCTACATCCACTTCTTCGCGCGTCACGATCAGCGGGGGCTCAAGCCGTATGACGCGTTGCAAATTGAGCGTCCAAGCCGCCGTAACGCCGGCCTTGAGCATTTCGGGAATCATGTAGCCCGCGTACCCTTCATTGGTTAATTCGACGCCGACGAGCAATCCCAGACCACGCACTTCTTTGACTACCGCGGGATACCGGGTTGCGAGCTTGCGCGCGCCTTCCAGGAGTTGGATGCCGCGCTCGCGCGAGTTCGCCACCAAATCGTCATCGATCAAAACATTCATCGCCGCAAGCGCCGCCGTACACGCCAATTCATTTCCACCGAACGTTGAAGTATGCATGAGCGGCGCCTTGGCATAGGCGGCATTCCACACCGCCGGACGGGCGATATATGCACCGACCGGAATAACGCCGCCCGAAAGGCCTTTTGCGAGCGTCATCACATCGGGAACGACGCCGTCGCGGTCGCATCCGAAAAGCAGTCCGCAGCGGCCGAGGCCGGTTTGCACTTCGTCCGCAATGAAAAGCGCGCCCGTCCGGTCGCAGATTTCGCGCACGGCGCGCAGGTATCCGACCGGCGGAACGATGACGCCGCCTTCTCCTTGAACGGGCTCGACGATAAACGCGGCGGCGTCCGTCAGCGCGCGCTCGAGCGGTTCGGTCTCGCCGAACGCAATGTGCTCGAACTCCGGCATGAGCGGCTGATATTCCGTCCGGAAATAGTCGCGGCCGCTCGCACTGAGCGCGCCGAGCGTCTTGCCGTGATACGCGTTATGCGTCGCGACGATCTTGTGGCGTTTGGTCGCGGCCTTGGCAAGTTTGATCGCCCCTTCGACGGCCTCGGTTCCGCTGTTGCAAAAAAAAGAAATCTGCAAGTCGCCCGGCGCGAGTTCGGCTAACCGTTTGGACGCGCGTCCCAGCATGACGTTGAACATCGTCTTGCCCGAAAGCGACATCAAGTCGAGTTGTGCTTTTACCGCCGCAACGACTTTCGGATGGCTATGGCCCAGCGTAAAGACGCCATATCCCCCGGCAAAATCCAGATACGCTTTTCCGTTCTGATCGTAGATCGTGCAGCCTTGCGCTCGTACTTCGACCGGCGAGCCCGAGACTTTCATCACGCGTGCGAGCGGCGGGTTTACGAACGAGCGGTAGTTTTCGTACACTTCCGTGTAGAGATCGGTCATGCAGCGACGCACTCGCGTTCAAGCGATGCGATCGTCTCCTCGATGACGCCGACGACTTCTTGCGCCGCGTCGATGTGCATGATGCGCTCGCGCAGCACGGCCGCTCCCGGGATGCCCTTGAGATACAGCGCCACGTGTTTGCGCATTTGCGGAACGGCGCGGCGTTCGCCCCATTCGTCCACCATTGCGCGGTAATGCACGATACAAAAGCGCAGGCGTTCCGCTGCCGACGGGGCAGCTTGCGCGGGGCGTCCTTCCATCAAATCGCGAATTTGCGAGATCAGCCACGGATTGCCGAGCGTCGCGCGCCCGAGCATGATGGCATCCACGCCGGTCTCGCGCATGCGCTGCACGGCGACGTGCGGATCGCACAAGTCGCCGTTCCCGATCACGGGAATATCGATCGCTTCCTTTAGTTTGCCGATGTGCACCCAGTCGGCGCTTCCTTTATAGAACTGCCGCGCCGTCCGGGCGTGCAGCGTAACCGCTCGGACGCCGACTGCTTGGGCGCGTTTGGCAACCTCGACGTAGACGAGATTGCTTTCGTTCCATCCGAGGCGCATCTTCATCGTGACCGGACAGTCGACGGCATCGACCACCGCTTTCATGATCGCTTCGCATTTGTCGACATCTTTGAGGCACGCGCTGCCGCCGGACGTCTTCACGACTTTGGGTGCGGGACACCCGAAGTTGATGTCCACGATGTCCGCACCGCACTCGCGTACGACTTTCGCGGCAAGCGCCATAACCTTTGGATCGTCGCCCCATAATTGCGTCGAGACCGGCTTTTCCAATCCGTGCTGATCGATCATTTCCATCGTCCGCTTGTTGCCGTACTGGAGCGCGTTTGAAGACACGAACTCCGTGACCGTGAGGCCGAGGCCGAACGGTTTGTAGAGCGCGCGCATCGTGCGGTTGGTCACGCCCGACATCGGCGCAAGCACGAGCGGCGGCCAAATTTCGTGGCTTCCGATGACCAGCGGTTTGAACTCGGAGGACATACCGGGCTATTCTACCACGCCCGCAGCGCCGCCGCCCGGCGCTTTTCCCGCATTGTAGAACAGTTGAAGTCCAAGCAGGCTCAAGTGCGGGTTGACGTGCGCGATGCGGCGGGTCTGCTTGGCGACGACGTCGGACAGGCCGCCGGTTGCGACGACGAGCGGGTTGCCGCCCATTTCGGCGGCCATCCGCTCGACGATGGCTTCGGTTTGCCCCACGAATCCGTATACGATGCCCGATTGCAGCGAGGCGATCGTGTCGCGGCCGATCGCACGGGCGGGCGCCTCCAGCGCGATTTGCGGCAACTTCGCGGCGCGTCCGATGAGCGCGTCAACCGAAATGGCGATGCCCGGCGCGATTGCCGTGCCCAAATATGCGCCTTCGGGCGAAAGCGCGACGAACGCCGTTGCCGTTCCAAAACTAATCACGATCAGCGGAGCACCATAGAGTTTGCGCGCACCGATTGCCATCGCGACCAAATCCGCACCCACCTCCGAAGGACGGTCCGTCAACACCGGCATGAGCGTTTGCAGATGCGGCTTGAGAAAGGCCGTCTTCGCGCCGACGAAGCGCGTGCACGCGTCCAAAATCGTTTGATCCAGCCGCGGTACGACGCTCGCAATCACAACGGCGTCGACGGCGTCCGTCTTTAATTTTTGCGTTGCAAAGAGTTGCGTGAGGAAAACGCCATATTCATCGGCGGTACGGCGGGCTTCGGTCGTCACGCGCCACATGTGGCGAAGTTCGCCCTGCGCGCTTTCGAAAACACCGAGTTTAGTTTCGGTATTTCCGACGTCAATTGCCAGCAGCATCGCGCGTCGCTCCCATCTTGAGCGAAATCGCATCGAGCATCCGCCCGGCCAACTCCGGTTTGGAACTCGTCCCGAGGTCTTCGCGCGTACCGTCCGCAAAGAGCAACGTTAGGGTGTTCTCTTGCAAACCGAATCCGCGCCCGGCGCCGACGTCGTTTACGGCAATTGCGTCCAAGTTCTTACTGCGCAATTTTTGTAGCGCATTATCTTCGTGCGCGTGCGTTTCGGCGGCAAAGCCGACGAGATAGCCGGCGTGTTTTTTCTCACCCAGCGTCTTGAGGATGTCCGGATTGCGTACCATTTGCAGCGCGACCGCCGCATCGGCCTTCTTCATTTTTTCATTTGAGACGGTCGCCGGGCGGTAATCCGAAACGGCTGCCGTCGCAATCGTCAACTCGGCATCTTCCGAATGCGCGAGAGCAACCTCATACATCTCTTGTGCGGTGGTGACGCGAATCGTTTGCGCATCGGCCGGCGCGGGCAGCGCCGTAGGCCCGAGAATGAGCGTCACGCGGGCGCCGCGCGCCGCAGCCTCGCGTGCGATCGCAATACCCATTGAGCCGGTTGAAGCGTT
>JALZBM010000064.1 GCA_030947385.1 Vulcanimicrobiota bacterium | reverse complement strand
CGGTAAAGACGATCGGGCGCTCATCGTTGAGGACGTCGTCACCACAGGCGGCTCGGTCCGCGAAGTCCTGGATCTCGTTCGTGCACGCGGTGCGCAGGCGATCGGCGTCGGCGTCATCGTGCGGCGGGCGCCGGCCGACTTCGGCGTAAAAACGTTTGCGCTGCTCGATTTGCCGATCGAATCGTTCGATCCGGAAAACTGCGCGCAATGCGCGCGCGGCGAGCCGATGACGGATCCCGGCTCGCGCCGCGCATGAGCGAGGTGCGCATCCGCCCGGGAGCGCGCGCGGACCGCGAGTTCGTTGAGGAACTGGGAAAGCGCACGCTGCCGGACAGCGTAGCGGCATTTCGCGTTGCTACGCCGGCCCCGATGCTCGACATTGCGTTCGAACGGCTGCTGCAGTTTGTGTACGATCAAGATCACGGGTTTTTTATTGCCGAGAACGCAGGCCGGCGCGCCGGCTTCGTTTTGACGATCGAAGCGATGCCCGACGAAGTCACCCTCATCCCGCAGGCGTTCGTCGCCTATATGGCGGTCGAGCCGGCGTTTCGGCGGACGGGCGTCGCCGCCGCGCTGCTCGCGCACGCCGAAGGCGCGGCCCGCGACTTAGGAATGCCCTACATGGCGCTTATGGTGACCGAAGAAAACGAGGCGGCGCGCCGGCTGTACGAATCGGCCGGTTATTTTACTGAACGGCGCTTGTTGTGCAAAATCCTATAAGCTCCGGCGAAGGCGCGCCTACATCGTTTCGGGAGCAGAGACGCCCGTAAGACGCAGCGCCGTTGCCAGCACGGTTTTTGTTGCGCGGCACAGGGCGAGGCGCGCGACGCGTTGCGTGCGATCTTCGACGAGAATCTTGCACTCGGAGTAGAACTGATGGAAGTCCGATGCCACTTCGCGCGCGTAGTGCGTGAGGCGGTGCGGCGCATAGTGCTTGACCACGTTGTCCAAGGTGCTCGGCAGTTCGGATAGCCGCCGCGCGAGTGCGAGTTCGGTCGGATGTGAGAGAACGGCAAGCATCTCGGCCGAGATGGGTTCGGATGGTTCGTCGACGGCTGCATTCTTAAATACCGAAGCGATCCGCGCATGGCCGTACTGGACGTAATAGACGGGATTGGCATTGTTTTGTTCTTTGGCCAGCGCCAGGTCGAACTTGAAGGGTGACTCCGGTGCGAGCATCACGAAAAAGAACCGCGCCGCATCGACGCCGACTTCGTCTAGAATGTCGTCGAGCGTCACGATGTTGCCCGCGCGTTTGCTCATGGCGACTTCTTCATCGCCTCGCATCAGCGAGATTTGCTGCGAAAGAAACACGTCGAGATGGCCGGGATAGCCGAGCGCTTCGGCCACGCCTTTGATCCGGCCGATGTAGCCATGGTGATCGGGGCCTAGAATATCGATCACCTTGTCGGCGCGTTTGAGCTTTTCGTAATGGTAGGCGATGTCGGCGCCGTAGTAGGTGGTGCGCCCATCGGAGCGCACGATAACGCGGTCCTTGTCATCCCCAAATTGCTCGGCTCGAAAAAACAGCGCGCCTTCGGATTCGTAGGTGAGTCCGAGTTCGGTGAGGCGTTGCAAATCTTCTTTGACGCGGCCGCTCTCGTGCAGTTCTTTTTCACTCTGCCATAAATCGTTCATCGCGCCGAACCGCCGCGCCGTTGCGTGTTGCCCTTCGAGGATGCGGTCGCGGCCGAACTGAGCGAAGTAGGGCGTCCACTCCGAAGCGCCGGCATTGACCCATTTTTCGCCGTCTTGACCGGCAATCAAGCCGGCGATGGGAAGCAGATAGCCGGCGGGATAGCCGTCTTGCGGAAACGGAAATGCCGGATCGAACGTTTGGCGGTATCGTGCGTACAACGACCGCGCGAGCGTCTCCATTTGCGCGCCTTCGTCGTTGATGATCCATTCCGTCGTCACGTCGAATCCGCGAAAACGCATGACGTCGGCCAGCGTCTGTCCGATGCTCAGCGTGCGGCCCTGCACGACGACCAGCGGTCCCGTGGGGTTGGCGCTTCCGTATTCGAGCGAAATGCGCGTGCCGTTCGGCGCGGCTCTTCCGTACCCGTCACCTTCGCGCAGAATGCGCGCGACGTTGGACTGCCAGCAGGCCGGGCTCAAGCGAATGTTGATAAATCCGGCAACCGGCTGCGCCTCGCTCAACACCGCGCGCAAACCCGGCTCGGCTTCAAACGTGCGCTCGAGAACTGCCGTTGCCACGTCTTGCGGCGACCGTTTGGCAACGCGCGCGAGTTGCAGTGCGACATTGGTAGCGAAATCACCAAACTCCGGACGGCGCGGTGCTTCAAAAACGATCGCAGGCACCGGCGCATCCGGATACAGCGCGGAGATCGTACGCGCGAGGGCTTTGGAAAATGTTTCGAGCGTAACGTCGGGCAAGACGCCGTGGGCCTCAGTGGTGATAGGGTTCATTCCTTGCGATCTTCGCCGCGCGGTACAATTGTTCCAGCACGATTGCGCGCGCCCACTCGTGCAAGAACGTCAGCGCGGACAGCGACCACAGAAAATTCGCCCGTTCCCGCAGTTGCGCTCCGGCGCCGAACGTGCCGGCAATCACGAAGGTTAAGCACGGCACGCCGCCGTCGGCGGCTTGTGTTATTTTGGCCGCCAGCTGCGGGCTGTCGAGTTGGGTGCCAGAGCGTTCGAGCAGCCAGACTGCGTCGTGTGACTCGATTAGGCGCAGAATGCGCTGCGCTTCCTCGCGCACGGCTTTCGTGGGGTCCGACCCCGCGGCGGCCTTCACTTCGATTTCTTCGAACGTGTAGTAGGGCCGCAAACGTTTGCGAAACTCGCCGAGCGCCGCGGCAATGTAGGGTTCGCGAATTTTGCCGACCGCAATGAGACGCACGTTCACTTCGCGGACCTTCGCGCGAAGACGCCTCCCTCCCGGCGCTCCACGATACCGTCAAACTCAAACTCGGTGAGGACGGAAAAGACGTGCGCTGCGCTGGCATCCGTCAATTCCACCAGCGCGTCGGCGCAGAGTGCGTCGCGTTCGAGCGCGTCGAAAATCTCGCGATGCAGCGGCGTTGCAAGATTCGCAAGCGGCAAGTGCTGCAACACCGGCGCTTGCGCGATTCCAAGTGCCTCAAAAATATCGGCGGAATGCCGCACGAGCGTTGCGCCGTCGCGGATCAGTGCAAGGCAGCCGGCTACGGCGCGGCGGTCTACGTCACCGGGAAAAACCAGAACGGGAATTCTGCCCGCTGCCCAGCCGGCGGTGTTGAGCGAACCGCTGCGCTCGGGCGCTTCCACGATGACCGCGGCGTCGGCAAGCGCGGCAACCGCACCGTTGCGTTCCAAGAAGCGGAATGGCCGCGCTTCGACCTCCGGCGCGTAAGGCGAGCAGACCGCCCCGCCCGCTGCCAGAATCCGCGCAGCGAGATCCCGGTTCGAGAGCGGAAAAAAATGCTCGTGCCCGCCGCCGAGGATGCCGATCGTGAGGCCACCCGCATCTAAAGCACCCTCGTGGGCTGCGGTGTCGATTCCGAGCGCCAGGCCCGAAACGATCGTGATTCCCGCCGCGGCCAGGTCGCGGGCGGTGCGGCGAGCGAGGTTCTTGCCTGCCCGAGAAGCAGCCCGCGTTCCCACCAGGGCAGCAACCGGCCGTCGTAGGCCCTCGAGCGAACCGCTGGTATAAAGCCCGGCAAAGACCTCCGGCGGATCGGCTTGGCCCCCTCGTAGGCGGCGAAGATGGGACCAGGGGACAAAACCGGGATTGAGCACGGGCACGAAGAGCGTTCACGCGTGAAGGCCCCAGGGCCAAGAGGTCGGAATACACCCGGCCACAATCGCATCGGGACAGAGGACCAAGGTGGTCCCGGATCGCCGGTTTGTTTCGGAGGATAGATCAGTGGCATCACAAGCGTACTGCGTCAAATGCAAGACCAAGCGTGAAATGAAAGACGCAACTCAAATCACGATGAAAAACGGCCGGCCCGCAACGGAGGGCAAGTGCCCGGAGTGCGGGACGAAAATGTTCAAGATCGGCGCCGCTAGCTAGACCCACGGTTTGAGCGCATTTGCTCTAGCTAGGTATGGTGGCATATAATGAAAGGACCCACAAGATGTGGGTCCTTTTTCGTTGGAGGCCTCACTGAACTGCCCGACCTGCCGTAAGAGCGAAACCCGCGTGGTCGATTCGCGCGACGACGAGAACGTCGTTCGCCGCCGGCGCGAGTGTTTGGATCTGCGCTGCAAGCACCGCTTCACCACCTACGAGCGGATGGAAGCACCGCGTCTCTTCGTGGTCAAGAAGGACGGGCGGCGCGAGCAGTTCAACCGCGAGAAAATTTTGAGCGGCCTGCGGCGCGCGTGCGAAAAACGGCCCGTCTCGGAAAATCAAATGGAAGCCGTGGCCGCCGGTCTGGAACGCGATCTTTTCTCGCGCGGCGAAAACGAAGTTCCGGCAACGACGATCGGCGAGAAATTGATGGAAGCGCTCAAATCCCTCGACAAGGTAGCGTACATCCGCTTCGCGAGCGTGTACCGTTCCTTCCGCGACGTGGAGAGTTTCCAAGAAGAATTAGCGTCGTTACTTGCTAAGTGAGGGCCTGATGCCCGCACCACCGGTAACCGTTCAACTCCTGCGTTTGCCCGAAGGGCAAGGCCTCGCGCTCCCAACCTACATGACCGAAGATGCCGCAGGCGCCGACGTGTGCGCGGCGCTGTACGATGAACTCACGCTCTTGCCCGGCGCGCGCGCGATGGTGCCCGCGGGTTTTGCGCTCGCGTTGCCGCAGGGGTTCGAGGCGCAAATCCGCCCCCGCAGCGGCCTCGCGCTTCGGTACGGCGTGACCGTACTCAACGCGCCGGGCACGATCGATGCGGATTACCGCGGGCCGGTCAACGTTATTCTCGCAAATTTCGGAACCGATCCCTTCGTCGTGCGCCGCGGAGACCGCATCGCGCAAATCATCGTCGCGCCGGTTTCGCACGCCGCCTTTGCCGTGGTCGAAACGCTCGAGGGAACGACGCGCCAGACGGGTGGTTTCGGAAGCACGGGAGTGCAATCATAAACGTTTATATCGTCGGCGCAGGCGCGGTCGGTTTGTTTTTGGGCGATCTTCTCAAGAGCATTAACGTCGACGTCACTTACGCACCGCGCGATCTTGCGGCGGTCACGCCGGTGGATGCCGACGTGGCGATCATCACGGTCAAATCCTACGATACGGATTCCGCCGTCGACACGCTGGCAAAGGCGATCGCGTATCCGGAGAAATGCGTCTTCGTCTGTCCGCAAAACGGCGTCGGTAATGAAGAAAAAATAATCGCGGCATTCGGGGCCGATAATGTGGTCGCCGCGGCACTGACGGTGCCCGTCGATCGCGACCGTGAGGGGCATTCGCACGCGACGCACTCCGGCGGCTTGGCATTTGCGCCGTGCGGTGCAACGGCATACAATTGGCTGTGGGCCACGTTTGCCAGTACGGGCCTTACGATTAAGATCGTCGAGGACTGGCGGGCGCTGAAGTGGTCGAAACTCTCGCTCAATATCGTGACGAATGCAAGCTGCGCGATTCTCAACGTGTTGCCCAACCGCCTCGTGCACTACGATCACGTATTCACACTGGAAATTCGCGCCATCCGCGAAGTGCGCGCGGTCATGAACAAGTTGCATCTCGTGGCGCTGGACCTGCCGCGCTATCCCGTGCGCGTGCTACAAGGGATTGCCACCTTGCCGAGCCCCATTTCCCGCACGCTGCTCAGCAGCCGCATTGCCGGCGCGCGGGGCCGCAAACCGCCTTCGCTGCTGCTCGACTTGCGCGCAAACAAGGCATTGACGGAAGTGGACGTCCTCAACGGCGCGGTCGTAAAAACGGGCCGCGAACTGGGCGTACCGACGCCGGTGAATTCGGTATTTGCGCGCGTGATGAACGACATCGCGCACATGCCGCAACTCTGGGCAAAATACCGCGAGCGTCCCGACATGCTGGAGGCCGAAGTGCAAGCTGAAGTGAAGCGCGTTCGTGCGCTGAGCCGCGCCTAGTGCGCCATCCCGACGTTCCCGAGTCGCTCGAAGGCTGGTGGATTCTCCACCGCATGTTCGACTTCGACCGCGCTGGTTTTGAATCGCTTTCGAAAAAGAAACGCCGCCGGTTCACGAGAGAAGCGCAGGAGCTGTTTGCCGAACTTGAACACGGCAACGACAGCGATACTGGCTACGCGCAGTTGTTAGGCCATAAGGCCGACCTGATGCTTACCCACTACGCGCGCAGCTACGAAGGACTGGCGAGGGCGCAAACGCAGGTGGACCGGCTCGCACTTTCGCGCTTTTTAATTGCGCGCAACTCGTTTGTTTCGGTGCTCGAGCTTGGGTTGTACGACGCGACGGGAAAAATTTACGCCGACCTGGCCGAACGGCAGCTCAAAGTGCATTCTCAAGAGTGGAATGCAGCCTTCGATGCAAAACTACGCGAGCAAGAACAAAATCCGCGGAATGCCGGGCGATTGTGGGCGAAAATTCCGCAACGCCGCTACGTGTGCTTCTATCCCATGGATAAAAAACGCGGCGAAACCGTAAATTGGTACATGCTGCCGTTCGAAGCTCGCGCGCGCATGATGGCGGAGCACGGAAAGATCGGCCGCTCGTTTCATGGCTTGGTGACGCAAGTTATCTCCGGAGCGATCGGTTACGACGATTGGGAGTGGGGCGTCGATCTGTACGCCGACGACCCGCTGATTTTTAAAAAACTCATTTACGAAATGCGCTTCGATGAGGCCAGCGCCAAGTACGCGCACTTCGGTGAGTTTTACAGCGGCGTTGCGTTTTCGTTGGATCAGCTCTGCGTATTCCTAAATGGGACGCAAATTCCGAAGTTGGATATGTAGCAGCGCGCCGTTACGGCAATTTGTAGAAGAAAACTTCCGGATCGCCGGGATCGATATTTTCTACTATCCCGCTTTCGGCGTAGCCGCGACCCTTGCACAGCGCCTGCATCGCAAAGTTGGATTTGTTCGTGGACGTGAAGAGCGGTTCGCCTTTGCAGTACTCTTCGATGCGCTCGATGAGCGCGGAGGCGATTCCCCGGCGGTGGTAGTCCGGATGGATGCCGAGCATCCAGATGAACGCGCGGGCAAAAAATTCGCGGTCCCAAACCGCCATTCCGACGACGTCACCCTCGATCTCGGCGACCAAACTGTCGCGCGTTCCGAGCGCCCGGCGCAGCATGGCTGTGTGGTGGTGCCAATGTCCGGCCGCCGGCAGAGCCTCCATGCGGTCGAGATCGCGGAGAGAACCTTTGCGAATATGCATCCGTGGGGGCCGGTTCACCGTTTGGATGGGAGAGACCTTAATCTCCTGGGGTACGCTTTTCGTGAGGCGCTTTACCCGTGCTTTACGGAAAACGCGCGATTCCGTTACAGAATGGATCGTTTTAACCTAACATTAAGGTATACTCCCTCTAAAGGCCGTTCGCGAACCCTTTAGTACGCGGATTGCCTCTCTTTGGCCGCGAGGAAAACACTGCGATTGAATAGCCCTAGCCATCGGGTACCGGCGCCGGAAAATGCCCCGGACACGCTCTTAGCAGCGGCCCGGCGGGCGCTCAGAAGCGCGCAGTACGATCGCGCCCTGGAGTGCCTCGCGCAATGCGACTGGTGGCCGGCACCGTTCGACGAAGCGGGGGCTCTTGCGCGTGTGGAAATTTTGAGCCGGCGCGATCCTGCGGCGGCGGCAGCGGAACTCGCACGACGGCAAGACCTGTTCGCAACACCCGCGGGGCGCTTCGGGTTCCAGATCGCCGGCGCGCACGCGCAGTGCAGTCTTCTCAATCTTGAGGCGGCTGCCGCAATGCTTGAGGCTGCCGCAAGCATCGCCCCGCAGTTGGACGATGAAAACGCCGCCCGGCTTGCCTTTCATCAAGCGCGGCTAACATTTTTGCGCGGGCAATACGATCCCGAGGGTGCGGATTTGCGTACGGCGATCGAATTGGGTCGTGCAGACATTCAAATTGCAGCATTGCTTTTGCGCTCCCAAGCGCATGCCCGGTTGGAATCGTTCGACGCGCAGATAGCGGATTTGCGCCGCGCACTGGAAATTTTTGAGAACATGCCTGCCGAACGCGACGCCGCCGGAGGTGCCGCCGTCATTCGCGCGTTGCTTGAGATTTCGGTGGAGATTTGCGACCGGGCCGGAATCGACCAGGCCGAACGGTCGTTTGAATCCCTGGTTTGGACGGCCGACATTGCGAACGAGCGTTTCCTGTGCACCCGCATTCTGGCGTGGGAAGCGTTTCTGCGGGGGCAATCCGCGCGCGCGCAGTGGTTGTTTAAAGACTCCAAAGAAATTGCCACAACGACCGCTTGGAAAGTTATGACGCATTTGGACCGCGCGTACGTTGCACGAATGAATCTCAACGAAATTTGGGCGAACGAAGAATTGTTATGCGCCCACAAACTTGCGCGTGGTGTGAAGTGGGCGCAAACCAGCGCAGCCGAGCGCGAGGCCCTGCCCTTGTTAGCCGTGCTGTTCGCGGAAACGGATATGGCGCAAGCGCAGCGCTACATCTCGATGTGCCTCACGTTATCGAATCCGCAGCACGCGCCGAGCGCCCCACACGACCGTCTTGAAGGGGCGTTGAACAACTTTACGGCGGGGCGCGTGCAGCAATTGCTGGGTAATCCACACGTTGCAGAGCGGCGTTTTCAAGAAGCGTACAGAGTCCTGGATGAGTTGCGGCATCATTTTCGCGCGGCGCTGTGTGCGTGGGCGCTCTCCGAAATGACGGGTAGCCCGGTCTGGCACGAACGCGCGATCCGGCACGCGGAATATTTTCCGCGCAGCCCGCTCTACGAGCGCGTTGCCGATTGCCCCCCGCTGCCGGAATACCGCGATCCGTTTGCCGGGATGACGGTTCTCCAGCGCGAGATCGCGCTCGCGCTCTATCATGGCATGAAGCAAGACGAACTGCCCGACCGGTTCGGTCGCGCGCCTTCGGCGATTGCCAAGCAAGTAGAGGCCGTGTACACCGCCTTCGGCGTCGGAACGTGCGAAGCGCTCACCAAAGAACTCGAGCGCCGCGGCGTTTCCCTATAGCTACGACACGATAAGGGATTTCTAAAAGGTAAGCCCGTCCGGCCCTCTTAAGCTAAGGCGCGTGGCTCAATACGTTTATTCAATGCACCGCGTGGGCAAGATGGTGCCGCCCAAACGTCAGATTCTTAAAGATATTTCCTTAAGTTTTTTTCCCGGTGCGAAGATCGGCATTCTCGGAACGAACGGTGCGGGAAAGTCGACCATTTTGCGCATCATGGCGGGCGTCGACACGGAGTACGACGGCACGGCCGAGCCGATGCCGAACATGACGATCGGGTATCTCGAACAAGAACCCAAACTCGATCCCGAAAAAACCGTGCGCGAAACGGTCGAAGAAGCGCAATCGGAATTGATGGCCGTGCGCAAACGCTTGGACGAAGTGTACGCGGCTTACGGCGAAGCGGATGCGGATTTTGACGCGCTGGCGAACGAACAAGCGAAGCTGGAATCCATGCTTGCGGCGCAAGATGCCGACAACGCCGAACTGCAACTCGAAATTGCAGCCGACGCGCTGCGTCTGCCGCCGTGGGATGCAAAAATCGGACCGCTATCGGGCGGAGAGAAACGGCGCGTGGCGCTCTGCCGGCTGTTGCTCTCAAAACCCGACATGCTGCTCTTGGACGAACCGACCAACCATCTCGATGCGGAAAGCGTTGACTGGCTCGAGCAATTTTTGCAGCGTTTTCCGGGAACCGTCGTCGCCGTTACCCACGACCGGTACTTTTTGGA
>JALZBM010000063.1 GCA_030947385.1 Vulcanimicrobiota bacterium | reverse complement strand
TGATGGACCGTAAGGACTTGCCCGCAGATTTCGTAGAAGCCGTCGAACGAATCGACTACAGTAGCGCCTCGATGAAGATCAACGTCGCGCTCGATTCATTACCGAATTTTACGGCCTGTCCGGGCTCCGAGCCGGGACCCCAGCATCGGGGCACCGTCCATCTGTGTCCCGACCAAGACTTCATCGAACGCGGCTACGACGACGCGAAATACGGTCGCCCCTCAAAGGATCCGATCGTGGAGTGTACGATCCCGTCCGCGGTAGACCCGAGCGTTGCGCCGCCGGGCAATCACTTGATGTCGATGTTCGTTCAATACGCACCATATCACCTCAAAGAAGGTACGTGGGACACGCAAAAGGACGCATTCGCCGACCGTTGTTTCGACATCGTCGAACAGTATGCGCCCGGCTTTAAAGACTCCGTGATTGCGCGCCAAGTTCTGAGCCCGGTCGATTTGGAATCGGTCTTCAATCTGACCGGCGGTAATATTTTTCAAGGTGCGATGCCGTTGCACCAACTGTTTATGATGCGTCCGGTTCCCGGGTATGCGGGGTACCGCACGCCGGTCAAGGGATTATTTCTCTGCGGTGCCGCAGCGCATCCGGGCGGCGGCGTGATGGGCGCATCCGGCTGGAACGCAGCCCGCGAAATGTTGAGGTAGCGATATGATTGGACGGCCGGGAATTACGATCACACCGGAACTTCACGCGTACATGCTCGCGACGTCGTACCGCGACACGGACGTACAACGGCGCTTGCGCGCAGAAACGGCAAAGATGCCGGGCGCCGGGATGCAGATCGGCCCCGATCAGGGTCAGTTCATGGCGTTCTTGGCGCTGCTAACCGGAGCGAAGAAATGTATCGAAGTCGGCGTTTTCACCGGCTATAGCAGCCTTGCCGTTGCGCTGGCATTGCCGCGCGACGGAAAAATCGTAGCCTGCGACGTAAGCGAAGAGTACACGCAAGTCGCGCGCCGGTACTGGGAAGAAGCCGGTGTGGCCCACAAGGTCGATTTGCGTTTGGGACCCGCGCTTGCCACGCTCGATGCCTTGCAGCATGGATCGCACGATTACGATTTTGCCTTTATCGATGCGGACAAAAGCAACTACGACGGCTACTACGAGCGGTGCCTTGCACTCGTGCGAAAAGGCGGCCTGATTGCAATCGACAACGTCCTGTGGGGCGGTGACGTTGCCGACCCAAGCAAAAACGATCCGGATACGAGCGCCCTGCGCGCGCTCAACCAAAAAATTGGCAAGGATACTCGCGTCGACATCACGATGCTGCCGGTAGGCGACGGGCTCACGCTCGTACGAAAGCGGTAGCGCTGCCGGATGCGCGTGATAACGCTGAATGCAAACGGCATTCGAGCAGCTGCCCGCAAGGGATTTTATCCATGGTTTGCCCGTCAAGACGCGGACGTTGTGTGCATTCAAGAGACCAAAGCACAAGAACATCAACTTACGCCGGACATAACGGCGGTGCCGGGCTATTTCGGCGCTTTTCTGGACGCGCAGAAGAAGGGCTACAGCGGCGTGGCGATTTATTCGCGCCGCGAGCCCGACCGGCTGGTGCGCGGTCTGGGATGGCCCGACGTCGATGCGGAGGCGCGATTTTTGCGCGCGGATTTCGGCGACCTCAGCGTCGTCTCGTTATACGTGCCGTCGGGCACTTCGGGGCCGGCGCGCCAAGCCGTGAAATACGATTTCTTGGAGCGGTTCCGGCCGATACTGCAAGCCATGCGCGCCGATGGCCGCCGCTACATCGTGTGCGGAGATTACAACATCGCTCACGAAGACATCGACGTGTTTAGTCCGCGCACGTGCTCGAGCATAACGGGGTTTCTGCCACCGGAGCGAGAGTGGATCGACGGCGTTCTCAAAGATGTCGGCTTCGTTGATGCCTTTCGGGTCTTGAACAAAGAAGCCAAACAATTTACGTGGTGGTCCGGGTGGCCGAAGGCCTGGGAAAAGAACCTGGGCTGGCGCATCGACTATCAACTCGTCTCGCCCGAACTTGCCGGCACCGTACGCGCGGCTTCCATCTATAAGGATGAACGTTTTTCAGATCACGCGCCGGTCACGATTGACTACGGCATGGATCTCACGTGAAGATCAACGTTATCGGCGGCGGTCCGGCGGGCTTATATTTTTCACTACTGATGAAAAAAGCGGATCGCAATCACCGGATCGCGGTCTTCGAGCGCAACCGGCCGTACGACACGTTCGGCTGGGGCGTGGTCTTTTCCGATCAGACGCTCGAAAACTTACGGACGCACGACTCCAAAACACACGACCAAATCGTCGCGGCATTTGCCCATTGGGACGATATCGAGATTCACTTTAAGGGCCGCGTGCTGACGTCGGGTGGCCACGGGTTCTCCGGTATTGCCAGAAAAAAACTGCTCAACATCCTGCAGTCTCGGGCCGAAGAACTCGGCGTCGAACTGATCTTCGATCACGATGTAACGGAAATCGGACCGTACCGGGATGCCGACCTCGTTATCGCAGCGGACGGCATCAACAGCCGGCTTCGTACGGAATTTGCCTCCCGGTTTAAGCCGGATCTCGATCGCCGTAAATGTAAATTTGTCTGGTTCGGCACGCGCAAGATTTTTGATGCCTTTACGTTTCTTTTTGAGGATACGCAGTGGGGCTGGTTCACCGTCCACGCCTACAAATTCGATTCGCAAACGAGTACGTTTATCGTGGAATGCCGCGAAGAAACGTGGCGCGCCGCCGGGTTGGAAGGGGCGGATTCGGCCCAAACCATCGCGTTCTGTGAAAAATTGTTTGGCGCGTATCTGGGCGGCAACGCGCTGATGACCAATTCGGCGCACTTAAAAGGCAGCGACTGGGTCAGTTTTACCCGCGTGAGCAACGAGCACTGGACTTTTGAGAATATCGTTCTGCTTGGCGATGCAGCGCATTCGGCTCATTTTTCCGTCGGCTCGGGCACGAAACTGGCGCTCGAAGACGCGATCGGCTTGCACGATGCGCTCTGCGCCCAGCCGGATCGCCCGATAGCCCTAGAACGTTACGAGGCCGAACGCCGGATCGAAGTGTTGCGCCTGCAAAACGCCGCCCGCAACAGCACGGAGTGGTTCGAAAACGTGGCCCGCTACGCCGCGCTCCCGCCCGAGCAGTTCGCCTACAGCTTGCTCACCCGCAGCCAGCGAATAAGTCACGAAAACTTGCGCCTGCGCGATAAGGGGTATGTCGAGCGAATGGAGACCTGGCTCGGTGGAGTTGCAAGACCTCCGATGTTCACGCCCTTTCGTTTGCGCGAACTCGAGTTGCGCAACCGCGTTGTCGTATCTCCCATGGATATGTACAGCGCGGTCGGCGGTATTCCGGGCGAATTCCATCTCGTGCATTTGGGCAGCCGCGCAATCGGCGGTGCCGGCTTGATTTATACCGAGATGACGTGTGTCTCTCCCGAAGGCCGTATCACGAACGGTTGTGCCGGTCTGTATACGCGCGAGCAGATGGCGGCCTACAAACGAATCGTTGATTTTGTTCACGCCAACAGCCCGGCAAAGATTTGCTTACAACTCGGACATTCCGGACCCAAGGGTTCGACCAAGCTCATGTGGGAGGGCATGGACGAACCGCTCGATGAGAACAATTGGGAAGTCGTCGGGCCGTCTGCCGTATCGTACGGCCCGCAAAATCAAATTCCGCGCGAACTAACGCGCCAAGACATGATCGCCATTCTCGAACAGTTCGAACGTGCGGCCCGCCTGGGTGTCGAAGCGGGTTTCGACATGCTCGAGTTGCACTGCGCGCACGGCTATCTGCTCTCCAGTTTTATAACGCCGCTTCAAAACCGTCGCACGGATGAGTACGGCGGCTCGCTTGAAAACCGCTTGCGCTATCCGCTCGAAGTGTTTGCGGCGCTGCGCGCGATTTGGCCGCAAGACAAACCGATGTCCGTCCGCATTTCCGCGACGGATTGGCATGCCGAAGGCATCTCCGAGCACGACTCGATTCGTATCGCGCGTGCGTTTCATGCCGCCGGCGCAGATTTGATCGACGTTTCCACCGGACAGACCTCACGCGATGCCAAACCCGTCTACGGGCGCATGTATCAGACTCCCTTTAGCGATCGCATACGCAACGAAGCCGGCGTGGCCACCATGGCGGTTGGAAATATTTTCGAACCCGACCATGTCAACAGCATCATCGCCGCGGGACGCGCCGACCTAGTCGCAATCGGGCGCCCTCACCTGGCCGATCCATATTGGACGCTGCACGCCGCCGCGCAATTAGGCTACAAGGACGAGCCATGGCCCAACCAATATCTTTCCGGTAAATCGCAGTACGAACGAAACCTCGCCCGCGCCCAAGAACTGGCAGGCACGATTTGAGCGGACCACTCGCCGGAAGACACGCCGTTGTGACGGGCGGCGGCCGCGGGATCGGCAGAGCAATCGCCGACGATCTTGCCGCGCAAGGAGCGTCGGTTTCAATCCTCAGCCGCACCGCCGAATCCGCGGACGTGCCGTATTTTAAAATCAACGCGGACGTTACGGATGAAGGTCAGATCCAGCGCGCATTCGAGGCCGCACGCGCGGCGAACGGACCGGTCGCGATTCTCGTCAACAACTCGGGCATCGCGCAGTCCGCTCCAATCCGCCGGACATCGCGCGCGTTGTGGGACCGCGTTATCGCGACAAACTTAACCGGACCTTTTCTCTGCACGCAAGCCGTGATGCAGGACATGATGGACGGCAAGTGGGGACGCATCATTAACATTGCAAGCATCGCCGGTTTGCACGGCTCGCGCTACTTAACGGCGTATACCGCTTCAAAGCACGGAATTGTCGGAGTGAGCCGTGCGCTTGCGGACGAATTGCAAGATAGCGGCATTACCGTCAATGCTCTGTGTCCGGGATTTGTGGAGACCGATATGCTCGAACTTGCGATTCAAAGCACCGTGACCGGTACCGGCATGACCGAAAGCCAAGCGCGCGAACGCCTCGCGCAAATGAATCCGCAGGGCCGCATCGTGACCGTCGAAGAAGTCGCGCACGCCGCGCGCGCTTATTGTTTGTCAACGAGGAACGGAGAGGCACTGATCCTGCCCGGAGAAGAGGTCGTATGAACGATGCGCGCTGGGACGTGCGCGGCGGCCTCGTCACCGTTACGCTGGAGCGGCCCGAACGCAAGAACCCGCTGACGTTCGAATTATACGCGCACCTGCGTGACCGCTTTCGTGCCCTCAAACACGATGCGTTTGCCAAAGTCGTGATTCTCACGGGCGCCGGCGGCAACTTCTGTTCCGGCGGCGACGTTCGCGACATCATCGGACCGCTGACCGGCATGGATTCCTCAGAACTTCTGGGATTCACGCAGATGACGGGCGATTTGGTCAAAGCGATTCGCGACTGTCCGCAGCCGGTCATCGCGGCGGTCGACGGCGTGTGTGCTGGAGCCGGTGCAATTCTCGCGATGGCGTCTGACTTGCGATTGGGAACGGCCAGAAGCAAGGTCGCTTTTCTGTTTACACGCGTCGGCCTCGGCGGCTGCGATATGGGCGCCTGTGCGATTTTACCGCGCATCATCGGACAGGGGCGGGCATCGGAGCTACTCTATACCGGCCGCAGCATGTCCGGCGACGAAGCGTTTAATTGGGGCTTTTACAACGCGCTGTTTGAACCTGACGCGTTGCTCGCCGCGGCGTTTCGGCTGGCCGAGAGTCTCGCGTCCGGTCCAACGCTCGCCCACGCAGCGACGAAACGCATGCTGCACGACGAATGGGATATGTCCATCGATGCGGCGATCGACGCCGAGGCCGAAGCGCAGGCCAGACTGATGCTCACGAACGATTTCCGCCGCGCGTACGAAGCTTTTATCGCCGGCGAGAAGCCGGCGTTCGCCGGAGATTAACATGGGCGACGAATCGTATTTGAGCTGGCCGTTTTTTACGGACGGGCACCGCGCGTTCGCTCCGGCGCTCAAAGCATGGCTGGGTGGATTGCCGGCGGGGTCTCATGAGGATGCCGACGACGCGTGCCGCACGTGGGTTCGCGAATTGGGAGCGGCGGGCTGGCTGACGCACTGCGTGCCCAAACCGTTCGGCGGACTGACTTGGACGCTCGACGTTCGAACGGTCTGTCTTGCCCGCGAGACACTTGCCTATCACGATGGGCTCGCCGATTTTTCTTTCGCGATGCAAGGGCTCGGATCCGCAGCGCTGACGCTCTTCGGCAGCCACGAGCTCAAAGGCGCCTACTTGCCGGACGTCGCGCGCGGGAGGAAGATTGCGGCGTTCGCGCTTTCGGAAAAAGAGGCGGGCTCCGATGTCGCGGCTGCAAAAACGTCCGCGCGACGCGCGGACGACGGTTATTTGCTTGCGGGCGAAAAGACGTGGATTTCCAATGGTGGGATAGCGGACTTTTACATCGTATTTGCGCGCACGGGCGAACATCCGACGCGGGGCCTTTCGGCGTTTGTCGTCGAGGCAACAAATCCGGGGCTGCGCGTCACCGAGCGCATTCAAACGATGGCGCCCCATCCGCTCGCCACGCTTCGTTTTTCAAACTGCCGCGTGCCGCCGGCAAGTCTCATCGGAAACGAAGGCGACGGCTTTAAGATCGCGATGGCGACGCTCGACCTATTTCGTTCGACGGTCGGTGCGGCCGCGCTCGGATTTGCGCGACGCGCTTTTGACGAAGCGGTCCAACACGTGCAAACGCGGCAACTGTTCGGCGCCCCGCTCGCCGCCCTGCAGCTCACGCAGAGCAAGATTGCGACGATGGCTACGGACATCGACGCATCCGCGCTGCTCGTGTACCGCGCCGCGTACGCCAAGGATCAAGGCGCACCCCGCGTCACGCGTGAAGCGGCTATGGCCAAATGGTTTGCAACCGAATCCGCGCAACGCACGATCGATGAAGCCGTGCAACTTTTCGGCGGTCGCGGAGTGCGCACTGGTGAGATCGTCGAGCGACTTTATCGCGAAATCCGCGCGCTACGAATATACGAGGGCGCAAGTGAAGTGCAACAAATCATCATCGCGCGCCAAGTGCTCGGTTCCGCTTAGTGGCGAGCGCGCACGTCGATACATTTACGCACGATCATCTTCCGCCGCGGGAGCAGTGGCCCGATTACATCTTCACGCGTCCGGAGTTTCGCTATCCGGACCAACTCAATGCGGCCGCGTCGTTGCTCGACCGCCACATCCGCGGAGGCAACGGCGGGCGCCGCTGCGTGCTGGGCGCGACCGGCGCATGGACGTATTCGGAGCTGCAGCAAAAGGCGAATAAAATCGCGCACGTCCTGGTTGAGGACCTCGGCGTAAAAACGGGCAACCGCGTATTGCTGCGCGGCCCAAACAATCCGATGCTGGCGGCGTGCTGGTTTGCCGTTATGAAGGCCGGTGCCGTCGCCGTGGCGACCATGCCGCTCTATAAGGAGAACGAGCTGCGTCACATGATCGAAAAGGCGCGGATCGATGTAGCGCTCTGCGACGAGCGGTTACTGGCGGATCTCGCGGCCGCGAGCGCGAGCCGTCCGGGCTTCACAATCGTTGGATTCAATTCCGATAGCGATCGCGGGCTAGAGGCGCTAATGGAAAGCAAACCCGCGGCGTTCGATACGACGGATACTGCTGCGGACGATGTTGCGCTGATTGCGTTTACATCCGGCACGACCGGCAAAGCCAAAGGCACGATGCACACCCACCGCGATATCATGGCGGCTTGCGATGCGTTTCCCACATCCGTCTTACGCGCGACGGCAGACGACCTTTTCTGCGGCAGTCCGCCGCTAGCGTTTACGTTCGGTCTCGGCGGTCTGCTGCTTTTCCCTTTGCATGCCGGTGCATCGACGCTGCTGCTAGAAAAAGCCACTCCCGAACTGCTGCTGGAAGCGATCCAAACATACGGCGTTACCGTGATTTTTACGGCGCCGATCGCGTACCGCGCGATGACCGGAATGCTCGACCGCTTCGACGTCAGTTCGCTTCGCAAATGCGTTTCGGCGGGCGAAACCTTGCCGCTTCCGATTTGGCAGGATTGGTATGATGCTACCGGCTTGAAAATCATCGACGGAATCGGCGGGACCGAGATGCTGCACATCTATATCGCCTCACCCGAAGAGCGCATCCGGCCGGGTTCGACCGGACAAGTCGTGCCCGGGTATGAGGCGCGCATCGTCGACGATGTCGGAAACGAAGTGCCGCCGGGAACGGTCGGGCGGCTATCGGTGCGCGGACCGACCGGGTGCAAGTATCTCGACGATGCGCGGCAAACGGCGTACGTGCAAAATGGATGGAACTTTCCGGGCGACGCGTACCGGATGGATGCCGACGGCTATTTTTGGTACGTTGCGCGAACCGACGACATGATCGTCGCTGCAGGCTACAATATTTCGGGGCCCGAGGTTGAAGAGGCGCTGCTCGGACATGCTGCCGTCAAAGAATGCGCCGTTGTCGCGGCTCCCGATCCGCAGCGGCAGACGCAGATGGTGAAGGCGTTCGTCGTCTTGAATCCCGGGTGCAGCGCGGATCCGCAAACCGCCGCCGCATTGCAAGAGTTTGTGAAAAGTAAAATTGCAACGTTCAAAGCGCCGCGCGCGATCGAGTTTGTCAAAACGCTGCCGCGCACGGAAACGGGTAAGGTGCAGCGTTTTGTCTTGCGAAATAGGGAAAGCAGCAAAGGAGAACAACGACCATGATCGCTTCAACCATTCGCTACACGTTTGCGCAGGACACGGACTGGGACGCCACGCGAAAGCTGCTCGAAGAGCGCGCGAGCCTGTACGCCGATATGCCGGGCCTCATTTCCAAAGCCTTCCTCTTCGATCCGCAGACTCGAGAATACGGAGGAAACTACGTCTGGGAAAACCGCGCAGCGCTCGATGCGTTTTTGGGTTCGCAAATCTTCGCCGCTGCCGTAGCTCGATTTGGAAAGCCGGAGATTCGAATTCACGAGATTGCGGCATACCTCGACCGTGGTAAGGTGATCGTTCCTACGGCTCTATGAGTGCTACGAGTTTTTTTGGTGCGATGGCGCGATAACTTTCGTCGAGCCAATCAAGCAAGACCGGTAACGGCGGTTCGTCACCGGGGGCAAACTTCGCGGTTATCCAGCCACTCTTCCCGAGATTGTAACCGGTGCGTTCCGCAAATGGGAGGGCCAGCGCCGCGTCAGCCGAGTCGGGCAATTTCATTCCGACGCGAAGCAGCCCATCGATGAAGCCCAAAAAAAGAAAAATCTTCTTGCCCACTTTCACGACACGCTCGCCCCAGGGAAAGTCTTCGTAAGCCCCCGGATACTTCAGGGCGGCTTTGAGAAGCGCCCTTTCGGCCGCGGCGAGACTATGTCGGGACGACGGCGGTTGCTTCGATTTCAACTTTTGCGCGGTCCTCAAGCAGGCCCGCAACTTCAACGAGCGTCATCGGCGGATAGTGCGCTCCGATTATTTGACGATACAACGTTCCGAGTGCGCGCGCGGCCGCTAGGTACTCGCCCTTGTCGGTAACGTACCACGTCATGCGAACGATGTGTTCGGGTTTCGCATGGCCTTCAGCGAGGATGTCAACGATGTTGCGTAGCGATTGGGCGGCTTGCGACACAAAATCGTCACCCGCAAACTCGCCGCGCTCGTTCCATCCGATCTGACCGGCGACTGCGACGTACCGTCCGGTGGCGGCAATGCCGTGCGCGTAGCCGCGCGGCTTGATCCATCCGGCCGGGTGAAGAATGTCACTCATGCGTAGTCTGCCGCGACGGTGGCGTCGATCCCGGCGGGGAGTCTGGCGGCTTGGAAGACGAGTGTGAGC
>JALZBM010000008.1 GCA_030947385.1 Vulcanimicrobiota bacterium | reverse complement strand
ATCTCCGCGACGCGCGAACCCATTCCGGCGTGCACTTGATGCTCTTCAACCGTAACGACGGCGCCGCATTGCTGCGCCGCTTTGACGACGGCCGACTCGTCCATCGGCTTGACGGTGTGATTGTTGAGCACGAGGCATTGGATGCCGTCTTCACGAGCAAGTTCTTCGGCCGCGATAAGGGCATTGTACACGAGGATGCCGCATGCGACGATCGCGACGTCGGCGCCGTCGCGAAAGACCTGCGCCTGGCCGATTTCGAACGGCGTGCGCTCCGTCGTAATGACGGCCGACTTCTCGCGCCCGAAACGCAGATATGCCGGGCCGAATTTTTCGGAAAGCGCGACGGTCGCTTTTTTGGTCTGAATCGAATCGCACGGTACGACGACCATCATGTGCGGAATAACGCGCATAATCGCGATGTCTTCAATGGCTTGGTGCGTTGCGCCGTCGGGTCCGACCGATACGCCCGCGTGAGCGCCGGCAATTTTCACGTTCGTCTCGTTGAGCGCCATCGTCGTGCGCACTTGCTCCCACGAGCGCCCAGGATTAAACATCGCATAGCTTGCGATCCACGGGATCTTTCCGGCCGCCGCGAGGCCGGCCGCCATCGCCACGAGCATTTGCTCGGCAACGCCGATCTCGATGTATTGATCGGGATGCGCTTTTTTAAAGCCTTCCATGCGCGTGGATTCGGCCAGGTCGGCGCAAATTGCGAGGACGTTGCGGTCGCTCGCACCGGCTTGTATGATGCCCTCGCCGAAACCGTTGCGCGTCGGCACTTGTTTGACCGCATCGCCGTTACGGTAGTCGACGAGTTGCATCGAAGCTACGCCGTTCTGTGCACTAGCCATGGTGCGCCACAATTTTCTCGCGAGCGTTTTCGAGTTCGCGTAACGCAACGTCGGCCTGCTCCCGGCTGGGCGGCATCCCGTGCCACTTGTAGTTGCCTTCCATATAAGAGACGCCCTTGCCGGGAACGGTTTTGGCGATGATCACTTGCGGCTTTCCCTTGACTTGTTTGGCTTTTTCGGCGGTTTCGATAAACGCCGCCATGTCGTTGCCGTCGCACTCCAGCACTTCCCAATTGAACGCGCGGTACTTATCCGCCAGCGGTTCGAGCGGCATGATTTCTTCCGTACTGCCGTCGATTTGAATGAAGTTGCGGTCGATGATGCACGTAAGGTTGTCGAGGGCGAATTTCGGAGCGGTCATCATGGCTTCCATATGCAAACCGCATTGGTGTTCGGCGTCGGATGTGACGACGTACACGCGCCAGTCCTTCTTGTCTAATTTTGCGGCGAGCGCCATGCCCGTCCCCTGCGCGAGACCCTCACCGAGCGGTCCCGACGTAGACTCAAGGGCAGGCATCCGCACGCGCTCGGGGTGGCCTTGTAAACGCGTCCCAAACTTGCGCAGCGTCAGCAACTCGTCCACGGGAAAGTAGTCCGCGTACGCCATCGCGCTGTAGCGTACGGGCGCAATGTGTCCGCACGAAAGCAGCAGGCGGTCGCGATCGGCCCACTGGGGATTTTTGGCGTCGTGGCGCATCGTATGATGGTAGAGCGCCGTAAAAACATCGGCCATATCGAGCGATCCCGCGGAGTGCCCGGACCCCGCCGAGACGAGCGCACGGATGATGCCTTGGCGCACCAAATTGGCGCGCTCTTCCAGCTCGGAAAGCCGTTTGGGAGACAGAGATTGCATGCCACCCGGTATACCCGCCGGGCGTCATTTTGCCCTCGTCGCACCGTGCAGATCGTCGGCCATAAGCCAGCCGAACCGACCTTTGTATGGTCCCGTGGTCATTTTTACTCCGGCCGCATCGAGCGGCGCAAGCCGGTATTTTGCGTGGACCGCGTTGTATTCGCACGTGATCACGAGCGCCTTCGAACCCGCACGAATGAGAAACGCGTGCGGCAAGAGGACGCGTTTGATACTCCAATCGCCGGCGGCGTAATCCAGCAAACGCTGGCGCGAATCCCACAAAAGTACGTCCGGGTTGAAGGCGCTGGAAATCAGCATGACGCGCCGGCCTTGCGCGCACTCCGCCGCCGCGACGCCCGGAGTGGCGAGAAGCAGTAGTAAAATCGCAATGGAAAGTCTACGCATGCGTTCGATCGTTCACCCCGACTTTAATGGCTACGAATGCGACGTCGTCGGAAAGTGCATCCTTTGTGTACGCGCGCAAAATGCCGATCAATCCGTCGACCATGCCTTGAGCGCTTCCCCTGAGCCGCGCGATAAACGCCAGAGCCGAATCTTGGAGCTGTACGCCTTGGGAGTTGCGCGCTTCCGTAAAACCATCCGTCGTCAAAATGAGCGTATCGCCCGGTTCGAGCAGCAACATGCGGCTCTCGAAGGGTTCCTCCATTACGCCTAAAATCGGTCCCGTCACCTGCAGTTGACTAACCGCCGCGTCCGCCCGCCGGAGGTATGCCGAATCGTGACCGCCGCTCGCATACGCAAACGTTAACCGCTCGAAATCCAGCACGCCCACGAGCATCGAAACGAACAGATACGGGTTTTGCACCGCGCGTGGAAACGCGGTGTTGAACTCCGCGAGGATCGCGGCCGGGTCCCGGCGCCGCAGCGCAATTCCGCGGATCGTGAACTTGATGAAAGCGGTAATAACGGCGGCATCGATGCCCTTGCCGCTGACGTCGGCGATCATGACCAGAGCGAGTTCGTTCGAGAGTTTGTAAACGTCAAAAACATCTCCGCCGACGGCGGCATGCCGCGCGGCCGACACGTACGCACTGCCGAGTTCGCAGTTCGGCAGCGCTTCGAATTCGCTTTTAAATGCGCGCTGTAAGGTGTGCGTCGTCGTTTTCTCTTCCTCCAGCTCGCGGTTAAGGCGGGCGCGGTAGGCATTAAAAAGGATCGCGAGCAGACCGAAGATGACGAGCCACGCGGCGCGAACGTACAGCGTGCGGTTGGTCTCATCTTGCGTTTGTTGTCCGACCGTCGCGTTGCGGTCGGCGAGGATTTGTTCGAGCGCCTGCGCATCCGCCCGCTCCTGATCGATCATCCCTTTACCACGTTTCTGTAAGTCGATGGCGCCGCGGCGGTGGGGATTGCGGATCAGCGGCTCGGCCACGGTTGCGAGCCAATCTTGGTGCACGCGGTCGAACTCCGCGAGCAGTTCGAGACCTCCGGTAAGGTGCTCGTTTATGAGCGTCGCATAGAGCTGGCGGCGGACCGGCGCGAACTGCGCGAGCGCCACATTATACGGGTCGAGGAACAAGGGATCGCGGGTGATCGCATAGCCGCGCACGGACGTCTCTTCATCGAGCTGAACGCGCAGCAAGACCTCCAGAGCCAGTTGCGCGCTCTGAATACCCTTTTCGCGTTCGAACGACGCGCGAATTTGCGCGCGCGTGCTAAACGCGCCGGTCACCGCAATGGCCAGCGCGAAAACGAGAATGACGGTCGCGGTGAGGGTCCCCGCCGACCGGAACGCTGTGCGGAACAGCGTCAAATCTACCTCTCTAGCCAGGGTTGCGCAGGCAGCCCTAGAAATTTTCGCCCGGCATGCAAACGCAATTAAATCCGGCGATTTTTAAAAGCTACGACGTTCGCGGGATATATCCGTCAGAACTCACGGACGAGGTTGCCTACGAAATTGGCCGCGCCTTCGTCGGACTGCTGAAAGCAAAAACCATCGTCGTCGGACGCGACATGCGGCCGTCGGGCGAAAAACTCTTCGAATCGTTCGCGCGCGGCGCGACCGAAGCGGGCGCCGATGTGGTCTACATCGGAATGGTTTCGACCGACGCGCTCTACTTTGCGGTGGGCAAATATAAATACGACGGGGGCGTGATGATCACCGCATCGCACAATCCCGCGCAATACAACGGCATGAAATTTACCAAGAGCGAAGCGCAAGCGCTTTCGTTGGAAACGGGGCTCTCGGAGATTCGAGATACCATTGCGGCCGGCACGTTTGCGCCGAATGCCGCCACGCCGGGCAAAATCACGCAACGCGATATTCTGGACGACTTTGCGGCGCACTGTCTGTCCTTCATCGATCCCAAAAAGGTTAAGCCGTTTACGGTTGCGATCGATGCCGGCAACGGCATGGCGGGCGAAACCGTTCCGCACGTGTTCAAGCATCTTCCGTGCGAAGTTATTCCCCTGTACTTCGAACTCGACGGCAGCTTCCCCAATCATCCGGCGAGCCCGATCGAACCCGAGAACATGCGCGACCTGCAAGCCGCCGTTCTCAAATACAAGTGCGACCTCGGGGTTGCATTCGACGGCGATGCGGACCGGATGTTCATCGTGGATGAAAAAGGCGACCTCATCGGCGGCGACATGGTGACTGCGCTCGTCGGGCTCAACACGCTCAAAAAGCATCCGGGCGCGACGATCCTCTACAATTTGATCTGCAGCCGTAGCGTTCCCGAGGTCATCGAAAAGGCCGGCGGCAAGCCGCTACGCTCGCAAGTCGGCCACTCGATTATCAAAAAAGTGATGCGCGACAACGACGTTCTTTTCGGCGGCGAACATTCGGGGCACTTCTACTTCAAAGATAACTGGTTTGCGGATTCGGGCATGATTGCGCTCATGGAATGCCTGGAGCTTTTCAGCCAGGCGGACAAGCCGATCAGCGAAGTCATCGCACCGATCGACACGCGCGTACGCTCCGGCGAAATCAACAGCACGGTCAAAGATATTCCCGGCAAGCTCAAAGAACTACAAGAGCACTACAAGGACGCGCAGATCGATCATCTCGATGGCCTGACGATTTCCTATCCGGCCTGGTGGATGAACGTCCGCCCCTCAAATACCGAACCGCTCCTGCGCCTCAACGTCGAAGGCGACACGAAGGCGCTCATGGAGCAAAAACGCGACGAAGCCCTAGCTATCATCCGCGAATAGGACGCACTTCTTGAGCGTAGACCGCGATGCCATGCGGCGGTATGAGACCGCACGCGACGAGATCGCTTCGCTCATTTCAAAAGTTGAGCCCGCGCTGCCGGCGCAGCAGCGCGCCGCCATGGTGCACGTGCGCGAACGGCTGGAGCGCTCGCGTTTCGTGCTGGCCGTGGTCGGCGAATTCTCGAGCGGAAAATCGTTTTTACTCAATGCTTTACTCGGCAAATACCGCTACGAAAACGCCTCCGGCACGCGGCGCATCACGGGGCTGCTCGCGACCGATATCAATCCGTCCACCGCCACCATTACCGAACTTGATTTCGGAGCGGACGAAGCCGCCAATGCCTACTACGAAGACGGCCGCATCGAACGGATTCCGCTGGACCGCCTCTCGAAATTCATCGCCGTCGGCAAAGACGACACGGGAAAGATGCACGATGCGACAGCGGATGAGGGTGGAGCGCCTTCGCGCGTGCGCGTCACGGTCGACTCGCCATTCTTACAGCGCGGATTTACGGTCGCCGACACACCGGGTTTGGCGTCGATCAATCCCGCTCACCGGCGCGCGACTCTGCAATTTTTGCCCGGCGCAGACGCGGTGCTGTATCTCATCGATACGCAACAGCCGTTTAGCGAGGGTGATGCGGCATTTTTGGGCATCATCCGCCAGCACATCGATTCGATCTTCATTCTGCAGACAAAGATCGATTTGTGGGAGCAAACACAAGCCGACGGGCGCCGGGCTTGGGAGTCGGCGCACGACCGCATCTCTTCACTCGCCGCAATTCATGCGCCGGGCACGTACGTCTACGCGCTCTCCGCGCGGCAATTCGTCGAAGGCAGTCTCGAGCGCTCGTCGGATCTCATCGTGCGCAGCCGCTTTCAAAAATTTCTCGATGCGCTGGATGCCTCGCTCATTGCGACGACCGGGCGCGCGCGGTTGCGCCGCGCGGCAGAGCAGACCGCGATCGCGACCGCCGCCGCAATCCGGACGTTCGACCAAAACGCGGCAATGCTCGCCCTGGAACCCGCAGAACTCGAGGCGCGGTACGCGCTGCTCGTCCCGCAATTCGAACGCCTATCCGTGGCCATCGGCGAACAAAGCGCGGCCATCGAAGCGCGCGCGCAAGCGCGCTCGGCGCTAAGCGCACACCAAGGCACGCTGCTCGCCGACCAAACCGAATCGACTCTCACCCAAGCATTCGATACCGCCGACGTTGCACGCTTACGTGACCGCGCGCGGCTGCACGTTCTCGTCGACCGCACGTTCGCCGACGTCGTCGGCGACTTCGCTCGCGAGATCGCCGCCCAAACGTTGGCCGACGTACAGGCTGCCGCCGCTGCGGCGCGCGCCGTGATCCCGCTCGAATTTTCATTGAACGATGCCGCCGCTCGCGCTTTCGGGGTGGAACCCGGCACGGGATTGTGGGCCGATGACTTGGCCGCAGCGATCTCGGCAGCCATCGTACTGGCGGCAATCGGCGGTCCGGCAATCGCGCTCGTCAGCGATATCGCCGCGCGCTTTGCGGCCGCACCGCCCGGCGGATATATGAAGCGCGAACTGACCGCCGATTTGCGCGCCGCCATTTTTCCGAACCTACGGATTGCAATCGCGCAGTGTACGGACGCCGTTTCCGTCCGCTTGCAAACGATCTACAACGCGCTTGCCGGGGCGCTGCAAGAAGAGTTGGAAAGCAAACGCGATGCCGAACTTGCAAGCGTCGAACGCGCGCAAGCACTGAACGCTTCCAAGGAAGATCGCGCCGCAAGGCGCGCCGCAATCGAAGCCGACATTGCGAGGCTGGCGCATACCTCGGATGCCGTCGCCGCGGCCGCCGGCGCATTTTTGAGCCGCGAACCGGAAATCGCCGCGGCGGACCCCGGACACGAAGCTCTGCGCCGCACGAACCAGGCGGCTTTCGATGACGTCTCTTACCGCTTGGGGCTGCGCCCGCAGCGTTGGCGAGTAGCGGTGCTCGGCGCGCTGCGCCGCGGGAAATCTAGTCTGATCAACTCTTTTGCCGGCACGCGCGTCTTAGCCGATGAGGATGCCGGAGCGCTTACGTATCCCGTTCACGTTCGCTATGGGCCGGCGGAACGCGCGTATGCTTTGGGTCCCGGCGGAAACTGGAGCGAAGTTGAAATTGAATCGGCGCTCCAAGAGGCCACCCGCAATCCCGTGCTGATCGAAACGCCGTGGTCGCTCCCCCGCGAACTCGTGTTCGTACACGTTCCGGCATTCGATACGGGCGAAAATCAGGCGCAAGAAATTGCCGTGCTGGCAGCCTCGCGAGCGAGCGAAGTATTGTGTTTGTTCTCGCGCCAGCTTTCCGATCGCGAACTCGATTTGTACGAGCGCGTTGCCGAGCTTGGCAAACCCGTGCACTACGTACACACGATTGCCGACAACGAAACCGCTGCCGAACGCCGCCAAGTTATCGAACTTGCAACGTCGTATCTGGCAGGGTGCAACATTTTGGCCAGGCGCATCTTCACCGTTTCTACGCTCGACTACGCACAGGCCAAACGTGAAGCACGCGCGCCGTCGCCGTGGAACGAGTTGGACGCACTGAGCGCTACGCTCGTTGCCAATGCCGAAGCGCATATGGAACGGCTCGCGCGGCTCGAAAGCGCGAGCGGCGCGCCGCCGGGTACGCAGGCCGTGCAACCGCTTTCGCCGCCGGTCCCCGAAAAAACGGGCGGCTTTGCAGGAGCACTAGCTCGCCTCTTCGGAGGCCATGGTTAGCCCGCACGGGATACTGGGAATAGTAAGCGCGCCGCCGAAATTCACACGGCACATTCTAGGAGCTTTTTTTACGTCTGAGCGTTTTTCCGTCGGGCCGGCGAAGCTTGCTTTTGGGGATGGGTCCTCGCGTCCGGGGCGGCTCGTCGTCCACAACGGCCGGATCGCTGAAATTTTACCCGCCGACGGACCGGCCGACTATCTTCTTCCCAACGGCACCACGATTGCTCCCGGCCTGATCGACGTTCATACCAACGGCGCGGGCGAGTTTCTCTTTAACCGCGATCAAGGCAATGCAGTTCCGGTTGCCGCCATCGAATACGCACGTCAAGGCGCAACAGCATTCGTGGCAGCCGTCATGACGGCGCCATGGGAATCGATGCTTCACGCCGCGAGCGAAATCGTCGAAGCGGCCCACACGCTCGAAGAAAATGCGCCGCTTGGCGCGCGCTGTTTGGGAATTCATTTTGAGGGTCCCTTTCTCAATCCAAAATTTCGCCGAGTCCACCGTAGCGAATGGGTGATCCCCGCGTCCGCCGAGCGCGCGCGTGCGATGCACGACGCGTGTCACGGAGCGCTTCTGATGGTAACGCTGGCTCCGGAGGTTGAGGGCGCGACGGATGCGGCACGCATGTTCGTCGACCAGGGCATCGTGTGTTCTGCCGGGCATACGTCGGCTCGCTACCGCGAAGGCATGCTTGCAATCGGCCTCGGCTACCGGTCGCTAACGCACGCCTTTAATGCAATGCCGCCGCTGGATCATCGCGATCCATCACTTTTGGCGGCGTTCATTCAAGACCGCCGCACCATGGTGCAAGTTATTTGCGACGGTCATCACGTTGCGCCCGCAATGGTCGACATGCTGTATCGCACTCTCGGAAATCGCGTCGTTCTTGCAACCGACAACATGCCGCCCTCGGGGCCGGGATACCGCGTTGAAGACGGGTTGGTTCGCGCGGAAGACGGCACCATAGCGGGCAGCGCGCTGCGCATCGATCAAGCCGTGCGCAACTATATGGAATACACCGAACTCCCGTTCGAACGTGCGGTTAGCGCCGCCACGCAAGCACCCGCGCAACTACTCGGACTGCAACGCGATATGGGAACGATCGGCAAAGGGATGCGCGCCGATCTTTCGTTCTGGGACGAGTCGTACAACGTCATCGGCACCGTCGTCGGCGGCACGATCGTGCACGGTGACTTTATCAAACCGATTCCCGCGCAAGCAAGTTAGCGCCCTCCGCAAAACGTACATTTTTTGCTCCCCGGCAACGAAAGTGCGCCGTGCCCGCGTTTAGTGGGTACGGAGGGCGAACGAATGCTGCAAAAACAACCGCTTACCCAAGTGTCGGGATCCATCCATCTTTGCTTTCCCGATGAACGCACGAAATCCGTAGCGATGAGCGCGTGCGAAGATCACGAGTGGACGCTCGAAGATGAACGGCGGCCATTATGCATGACTGCGGCGTCGATCCCGCTCGATTGTATTTGCCGGATCGCTTGCGCTCTTCCGCGCGAAAGCCGCCGGGCGACAAAGGCCACGTTCATTCCGGCGCCGACCGACGTAACGGCCTTCATTGATTACTTCAACGTAAACAAGTTAGAAGAATTATACGCTCGCTGCGAACCAAACGGCGCCGCCCACCGCGCTTAACCCTGGTGGTGCTGTAGCCAATTCGTGAAGTCTACCGCCGTCATTGGATGCGCGATTCCATAACCTTGAATTGCGTCCACGCGCCGGGCCTCGAGCCAGCGGCGCTGCCCGTCGCTTTCCACGCCCTCCGCAATTACGTCCCACTCAAATGATTTCGCAAGCGAAATTGTGGCGTCCAACACTTGCGCCGCGCGATCGTTGCGGAACAAACTGCCGACCAGTTCGCGATCGATTTTGACAAAGTGCACCGGCAGAACGGCAAGCCGGCTGATGGCCACGCCCGTCGATCCAAAGCCGTCCATGCCGACACGCACGCCGTGTTCCCGGAGCGCCGTAATAACCGCTACTGCCAAATCCCAATCACGCGCAACCGCCGCCTCGCCCATCTCCACGCACAGAAACGACGCGTCTACGCCCTGTTGAGCGATGCATTCAACGATTGAGTCCACGACCGACCATGCGGGGCGCGCGATGTTGATATGTACGCTCGGCTGTCCCGAAGCGCTTTCCCAGCGTTTTGATTGCGCGAACGCCGCTCCGATCACCCAGGAGTCGATGAGATTTGCTAGGCGGTTCGCGTGTGCCAGTTCCAAAAACGATTTCGGCGAGAGCAATCCTTGCGAGGGATGCAGCCAACGCAGCAGCGCTTCGACCGCCACGAGCTTTCCGCCGGACGTGTCGACGATCGGTTGATAGCACAAAAAGAATTCGCGTTCTAAATCGGCCGTTTGCAAACGCGACTCGAGTTCGTGACGGTCGGTGACTTCGGCTGCCAGGTCCGCGTTGTACCAACAATAACGGGTATGCGTCTGCGCCTTGGCCCGGTACATGGCGGCGTCTGCGTGCGCGAGAAGTTCCTCGCGCGACGTCGCATCGTTTGGATAGATCGCGATGCCGATGCTCGCAGACAATGTGTCCGGTAGATTTTGCACCGGGAGCCGTTTTTCAACCGCGCTCAAAAGCCGCTCGGCCACTTCGGCAAGTTCTTCCTCGTGATCGAAGTGCGGAACGAGGATGGCAAACTCGTCGCCTCCGATCCGTCCGATAAACTCGCTTTGGCGTAGCGTGTCCCGCATCCGTTTCGCGATTTCAACCAGTACGCTATCGCCGCACGAGTGACCGTACACGTCGTTGACCTGTTTGAACCCGTCGATGTCCAGAAAAAAGAGCGCCGCCCGCTCGCCCTTGCGTTTCGCCGATGAGAGCGCTTCGCTGATGCGCGCGATCGTGGCGGCGCGGTTCGGCAAATCCGTCAGCGGGTCGTAGAAAGCGAGGTGGGAAATGTGTTCTTCATGCTCGGCCCGCTCGATCAAACGCGAAAACACATCCGTGAGCAATTTTAAATATGCCGATTCTTCGCTGCGCAAGGGGTGCTCGCGGGCGGATTCCGAGGAAAGCGAGAGTAACCACGTTTGGCCGCGCGCCCGGAAACTCAGAGTGACGAAGGCCTTTAATCCGTACTTGCGCACCATCTCATTTTCGCGGATATCGGGATTGGCGTCGACATCCGCAACTTCGAAAGGCGCCTCTTGTTCGATTGCATGGCGCGCGAGCGTGCAACTCAGCGGAACGCGCGAACCCGGTTGGAGTTCGCCGAGAATATATTCAACGACGACCGCATCGCCATCAACGAAACCGAGCGCGCCATATTGCATTCCAAGTACGCTCGTCGCCTCGTGAAGAATGGCGGATGCCAGCTCGTTTGCAGTACGCCCCGGTTCGAGCACGAGTTGCCAGAGCGTTTCAAGCCGCGCATAGCGGTCGTCGGGGACAGCCGCGGTAGTACCGTTACCGGCGGGCGGCCAAAAATGCAGCGTGTGCAAGTCGGGAAGTTTGCTGTCGACGTTGCCCAAGCTCTCGACGTGCGCGAAGACCGGAATGTCGTACCCCTGCCGGTGGCGAGCCGTCGTCGGCACCGGCGTTAGTTCGATCGTGCGCGCTTCCGGGATGACCATATCGATCGCCCGCTCGCGCAAGGCGTCCAGCGGAAAATCCAAGAGTTCGCACGCCGCTTCGTTAGCGTGGCGAATCTTATGGGTCTGGCGGTCAAAAGTGACGATGGCTTGGCGCAAGAACATTATTATGCACGCAAGCAGGCAAGTTGAAACACGCTCGCTGCTCCCAAGAGGGCCTTACGTGGCCGCTGCCGTGGCCACCGGCGAGCCGCGCTCGGCGAAGGCCGACCGGAGCATTGCGAGGGCCGCGTAGGCGACCACGATGACGACAAGCCAGCGGACGGCGGTGAGCGGCAGTGATTTTACAATGAACGCGGCGATCAAGACCCCGGGTAGGCCCCCGAGGGTCAGTCCGATGGCGGCCCGGATATCGTACCGGTTGAAGCGGATGAAGCGCATGCCGGCGACCGGCATCAGGAACGCGCACGAACCCATCATGATTGGAAAAGCGGCCAGCGGGCTCATGCCGAGCAGGCTAACCATGACCATCGCCGGGGCGTACAAGCCGATCCCGAGCGTCATCAAGGCTCCGAGCGCAAAGTTGACCACGATGCCGACGGCTAAAAGCGTGCCGTTCAAGCCGAGCGCCGTTCCGCCGCCCGGCAATAGATTCAGATTTTTGAAAACAAACAGGACCGCTGCCACGAACAGCGCGCAGCCCATTCCGATTTGAACCGCGCGCCGCGGCAGTTTCGAAACGACGCCGGCGCCGAGCCACGCGCCGGCAATCGCGGCCGCGATCAGCAGCGTCAGCGTGAGAACGTCGACTTGAACTATCGCGATAAAAATGAACGCTTCGAGAACCGTAGGAAGGGCATCACCTACATTGAGCGTGCCGGGAATTGTCTGATCCGGTACCATCTTGAAAAGTTTGTACACGGCCGTCGTCGGCGCGAACGATCCGATTCCGAGCGTATCGAAAAAATTGCTGAGAAACCCGATGCCGATCTCGAGCGGCTTTGGAACCGCGAGCCCGCGAAGGCGCGCCGCGCGTAGCCACGCAACGAGGTAGAAGGCCGCCAATAGCCCCAAAGCCACGAACAATAAAGCGTGAGGGATCATGTCGGCGGATTAGTCGCGTGTTTCCTTAGACCTGCTCGGCACGTACGGGGTTAACCTCCATCCAGGGATCGCCGGCCGGCCCCGAATCGGCCGACCCGCCAGCCAAGCCCAGCTGCCGGCGAGGTTGGCGAGCGTGCAGAACTGCCGGAATCCGAAGAATTCAAAGATCGAGAACAGCAAAAGCACGAGCAAGTCACGCGGACTGTAAGTGTTGAAGGAAAGCTCATCGAGTAAAATGGCGGCGCAGCAGATGGCCAGGGACATCGCAAAAACCAGCCCGAGCAACACGATTTGCGAATAATAAGAAAGGAATCCGAGATATGCGGCAATCAGGCCAAATGCCATACCGAAGACGACCATAAGAGGCGATATCCATTCGGAGAGAATGAAGTAGGGCAAGGCGAGCCAGCCGACGGTTCCGTATCGGCCCATCAACATTCCGCGGTGAATCGTGATACATTCTCCAACGTGACGCTGCCAGGTGACACGCTGATTCCAGAGAGCGCCAAGTGTGTCGGGAACGCGGGTCCAGCAGACGACAAACGGCGTGAAAGCAATCCGGTACGGCGTGCCGGCACCGCGCATAAAGTGATGAACGCGCATCGTCATTTCCATATCCTCCCAGATCGTGCCCGTGCGGAAGCCGCCCACATTCACAAGAACTTCTTTGTAGTACAATCCGCACGCCCCGGAAACGATGCAGAGGGCGTTGAGGGGTGCCCACCCAAGACGTGAAGAGAGAAATGCGCGCAAGTATTCGAGCACCTGAAAACGCACGATCCAGCGCGCGCTCAAGCGCCGTTTGATGATTTTCCCGTTCTCAAAAATGCAGTCGTTCGACACTCCGATCGCTCCGCTGCTTACGACGACCTCCGGATCTTTGACCAGCGGCTCGACCAGGCATTGCAGCGCATCGGGTGAGTAATAGGAATCACCATCGCACGCGAACACAAGTGGGTACCGCGCGCCGTTTATGCCGGCGTTAAGCGCATCGGCTTTTCCACCGTTTTCCTTGTCGATCACGCGCAAGTTCGGATGGGTGCGGGATTGATAAATTCCGCGGATGCTTTGCGTCTCCAGGCGGACCCGATACGCTTCGGGAAACCCTTCGAGTTCAAATTCTTTCGTGAGTATTGCCAAGGTTTCGTCGGTTGAACCATCGTTAACGACCACAACCTCGTGCTCGCTATAACGCTGCCCGAGCAGCGACTTGACGGTATCGAGAACACTTTCGACCTCGTTGTACGCCGGAACGATGGCCGTAACGGGAATCTCAAAACGTGAATAGACGTAGTGAATGGGGTCGGCCCGGTGCAGGTTTACAAAAAGCGGGAGCCGCACGAGCGCGATAACAGTCGTTAAAATGTAAAACCCGTTTGAAATCAAAAAATAGGCGAACAGCAGAATTTCAATTGCAAGCACAACGCCGGAAGTCGTCGCGTTCATGCGCGGAGTTCGTCCATGGGGAGGCGCCCAACAGCGCGCCGCTCCTGCGTAAATCCATCCGGCGCAACATTCGGAGCGTGCTTCGCGAGGACGGAGCGTTCGGCCAACACCTGTTTGAGCGCGTCGCGCGCGAAACGATCGGCGGACTCGCGTTCGAGTTCACCGTTACGCCCTTGTTGCGGAAAAGCGCTGATTAGTGCTTGGGCCGCCCGGTAGCGGACCCAAGAATCCTCGTCGGCCATCAAATCCTCAAGAAGTTCTCGATCTTCATCCGCAACGACTGGAACTAGTGCGGCGATCGCCGCGATGCGCACGAACGATTCGCTGCGGCGCAAAAGGCGCAGTATCATCGGACGATCGCGAACTTCGACAATCGCAAGTAACGCCCGCAGTGCAGCGGCAAGTACGCCCGCATCCGGCCGGCGCGTCAAAATCTCCTCAAGCGCCGGCCGGATCCCACTGGGCTCACACAGGACGAAATACCGTATCAGGCCGGGAAGTTGCTCGTCGGTAGCGCCCGCAGCAGCGCGCGCAATCCATGCGGTGATCGCCTGCGGCCCCAATTCTCGTAAGATCTGCTCGACGTTACGCGGCCGCCATTCGCCGTGCTCCAAAATCGCTTGCGCGAACGCGCCCATGTGCGCGGAGTCGATCCGCACAGCCGCACGGTACGCAGCGAGGGATATATCTCCCAGTTCGTCTTCCGTGCTGCCAATAACGCATTCGAGCGCTGAAGGAAGGCGCAGGTAACCGATCGCCGTCAATGCGACGAGCCGGCTACCGGCATTTTTGCCCATGAGGTACAATGCGAGCCGGTCAAAACCGTTTGCGCGTGCCGCCGCGTCAAGCACATCGTCCGCGATGCCGCCGGCCTGCACGTTTACGCGGTGAAAATCGTTCCACAAATTCAAGACCGTAAATGCATCGCTTCGGGCAACCGCAACCGGCGGCCGCGCGAGCGCGGTACCCGTAAAAATGGCGCGCCAGCGGGAAACGAGTCCCGCAATCCGTTTCCGGCGGGCGATCGCGCGAATGCGAACGCTTAAAAGCAGCACCATCAGTCCCATCGCCAATCCGAATATTCCGGTCGCAAGCCAAAACATGCCCGTGACGAAGACGTTAAAGGCGGCGGCGGAGACCAAGCTGTATTCCCGAACGCGAGTAGAGGCTTCCCTGACGCGTGGTCGTCGCCAGCCACGTCAGCGCCCACTGCTGGTCAAACCAGTGGGTGCCGCCCAAACTCGCGCTCGAAACCGAAGAAATCAGCACGCCGGTCCCGACGTTCTCCGCATCCCGCCCGGCGCTCAGCGCAGCCGTTATGTGGCTGAGCCCCTGCATTCCGTAGTAGTGCGAGTAAGATACCGAATGCGTAAACGAGTATCCAATGACATTTGAGAGTTGGACCGCCGAGAGTTTATAGGAAGCCCGCTCCGAGCCCCAATAGCGGTCAACGAGCATCGACTCTCCCTGCACTTCTAAGCCCGGATACGTGCGATGAGCGGTACCGATCGTATACCCGAATCCGCGATCTAGACGGTGATCTAGGGACATGCCGATCTCGCTGCTCGCGAGCACCTGGTGGGTTGGACTGACGCTCACTTCCAAGTTGAGAATGGTGTTAGCGGAAGCGGGCAGATAGACGCCGGCGAGGTACTCCGGATCGGACGATCCAAACCGGTGCGACTGCGAAAACATGGCATACGCGGCGCTTCGTGGAGCGGTGCGATGCACGTAAACCAGATACGAATCGTTCCACATTCCCCGCCCCTTGCTCAGGCTTTCGCTCGAGGTTCCCGCTTCAAGCGTGACGAGCGGCGTTGGCGCGGGCTCCGGCGCATCCGCCAGCGCGTTACCCGCACAAACAGCTATCAGCAAAGCCGAGAGAACGAGAAATTTCATTGGACCCCTGCCGTCCGCAGCCCGGCTCGCTGCGAGGCAAGCACCGAGTCGATGATCTGATCGATGGTCGCATGCGGTGCAAAGCCGGTCAAACGTGCGATTTTTCCGATGTCCGGAACGCGCTTGACGATCTCTTGAAAGCCCTGGCCATATGCGCTCGTAAACGGCACGTGTTCGATCGGCGATGGAGATTGCGTGCGCTCGAGGACGCGGTGCGCCAAATCCAAGATCGAAATTTCCTCGGGGTTACCGAGATTGAAAATCTCACCGAGCGCGCGGGGCTCGGCGGCGAGCTTTTGCAGCGCCCACACGACATCCGCCACGTATCCAAAACACCGCGTCTGAGAACCGTCTCCGTACACGGTGAGCGGTTCGCCCGCCAGCGCCTGTCGTACGAAACGGGGCAGTACCATTCCGTAGCGCGCCGACTGCCTTGGGCCGACCGTGTTAAAGAGTCGCACGACCGTAACGGGCAAGCCGCGCTCGGCAAACAATGCAAGTGCGAGAAATTCGTCGTACGCCTTCGAGCACGCATAGCTCCAACGACCGTTCTTGGGCGATCCGAACGTAATCGGATCGTCTTCGTGCGACGGAAATTTGACCGTCAAGCCGTAGACTTCCGACGTCGACGTTATAATCGTACGCACGCGCGCGTGCGTTGCGCAAGCCAACACAACTTCGGTGCCTTTCACGTTCGCTTCTAGGGTCTTGAGCGGACTTTCGATAACCAATTTTAGACCGATCCGCGCCGCGAGATGGACTACCAAATCACTGCGCCGGACTGCTTGCGAAACGAGGCCCTCTTCGGCGAGATCGCCTTCGATGAATTCAAAGTTCGGCGAAGTTTGAGCGCGCCGCAAATTCTCAAGAGAACCGGTCGAGAGGTTGTCGAGTACGATTACCTTCGACCCCGCCGCCAGATATGCGTCGGTAAGATGGGAGCCGATAAAGCCTGCGCCACCGGTAATAAAAACCGTATTCATAGAGCAACCAGGCGGGCGCCCTTGCCTTCGACCTTCGGCACGGTATGCCGCGTGTCAACCACCAGACGCGCAATACGTGCAATGCGCGCGTAGTCGATGCAAGAATGCGCCGTAAGGACAAGAACGCAGTCAGCCTCCTCCAATTGCGCGTCCGTCAGGGGAGAGGATTCCAGCGGATCGCTGCAGCGCCGCCCCGTGGAAACGAACCCCGCAAGATCGCGAGCCAAATGTTGCCGGCGTTCGACAGCGACTGCTCTGAGATCGCGGCGTCGCGACGGCGGAAGTTCGGCTTCCTCGACTTGAATTCGTGAAACGAACGGATCGTGATATTCTACGACGCAGCCCTTTGCACGTAACCGCTCGATAATTGGAATTGCGGGACTCATGCGTATGTCTTCCACGTCGGCCTTGTACGAAACGCCTAGCACCAAAACATGCGCGCCGCGCATTGCAATTCCGTCATCGTTAAGTGCGTCACCGACCAGTTCGATAACGTGTCCGGTCATCTCGCTGTTGATTTCGTCAGCGAGCATGATAAAACGCGGATAATATCCATACTTGGAGGCCGTCCAAGATAGATAATGCGGATCGAGGGGAATGCAGTGCCCGCCTACGCCCGGTCCCGGATAAAAAGGCATGAAACCGAACGGCTTCGTCGCCGCGGCTGCAATGACTTCAGTGGTGTCGATACCTAGGTGATAACACAAGAGTGCCATCTCATTGGCAAGCGCAATATTAACGGCGCGAAATGTATTTTCCCACAGTTTCGCAGTCTCCGCCACGCGCGGTGAACTCACGGGATGCACGAACGGGACGATCGTCCGGTAGAGTTCGCCGGCGGCGCGAGTGGAGAGTTCCGAACAACCGCCGACGATTTTCGGAATATCGGCAATTTTAAAATCGGCGTTGCCCGGATCGACGCGTTCGGGCGAAAACGCGAGTAAAAAATCTTCGTCGAGAAGCAATCCCCGATCGAGGAACATCGGCAAGAGCGTTTCTTCGGTGGTTCCGGGATAGGTTGTGGACTCAAGAACGATTAGTTGGCCGGGGCGCAACGTTTTAGCGATGGCCTGCGCAGCGGAAACGATGTACGAGATGTCTGGCTGCTTACCGGCCTCCAGCGGGGTGGGCACGCAAATGATAATGCAGTCGCACTCCGCCAGGACCGAAAAATCGGCGGTAGGGATAAGAGCGGCGCTTTCCACGAGCGCAGCAACCAGTTCGGTCGGTACGTCGCCGATATACGATCGGCCCGCAACGAGCGCGTGGACGCGCGCTTCGTCGATGTCCAAGCCGAACGTCTCAAAATACTTCGCGAACTCGGCGGCTAACGGCAAACCGACGTAGCCCAATCCCAGAATGCCAATTTTGGCGGTACGAGCGCGAATCTTTTCGATAAGATCCAGGGGCCGGTTTTCGCCGTCGCCGACGACCGGGAAAGGCAACGCGGAAAACTCAGAGAGCAAAGGTATCTCCAAAGGTATGGAATGCGAACAGGAACAGGATAACAAAAAAATGAGACCTTCGGCCCATTGCTGGTATCACCTAACACAAATCTTACAGAAAATGGCCCGCCCGCGTCCCTCGCGGCGACTTTACGTGTTAAGCCGGTGTAAGCTCACGCGTTGCGGCTGCGTTGAAGTAGGATGCCTTCGGGTGATGGATGATGATTGCGGCCGTCGACTGTTCGGGCATAATTTGGAATGCCTCTGTCAACTCGGTTCCGATTGCGTTCGCAGCGTCCAAAACGCGGAAGGCGGCCGCGTGTTGCGAGAGGTCGGGGCACGCGCCGTAGCCCCAGGAATACCGTTTTCCCCGGCCCTGGGCTAATCCGATTTCGGCGCGGATTTGGCGGTGCGAATACTCGGCCAGCGCTTCGGCCGATTGCACCGAGAAGCCGTGCAAGAAATAGGACTCGCTAAACTCGCCGGCGGCGTGCAACTTGTCGATCTGTTTTGAAACGTCTGCGCCGACGGTCACGACCTGAAGCGCCACGATGTCGACCGCTTTTCCGTTTTCCCGCGGGCGCACGTAATCGGCAAGACACAGATGCTCGCCGCCCGGCTGGCGCGCAAACGGAAAACGAGTCAGCTCTTTTGCGTCGTCCTGCGGATCGAATAGAATAACGTCGTTGCCTTCGCCCGCCGCGCGAAAGTAACCGTACACCACGCGCGGTTCCAAAATTTGTTCGTCTACCGCGCGCTGCTCGAAGCGGCGTAAGCGCGGCTCGAACTCGTCGCGCAGCAGCGTCTCCCACTGCTCGCCTTTGGCATTCGCTGCGCCCCACGAGAGACGATACAGACTTTTCAAATCGAAGCACGGCCATAGATTCGCGGGGTCGATCCCGCGCAGCGTGCGCGGTCCGAGAAACGGCACAATCGGAATATCCGCGGGTTCGTTGCGCACTGCGGAGGTAACGCCGTTCCCGGCAGCCGGCGCGGGCGCCGCCTTCGCGGCGTTCTCATACGTTACCGCGTCGCTCTTCATCTTTTCGACGAACGACTTCCGCACGTCCGGCGCACTCGTCAGCTTGTCCATGATGTCCAGGCCTTCAAAAGCATCTTTTGCGTAAAACAGTCCGGGCGCAAATACGCGCGCACCGTCGTCCAGCATCGCGATGCGTTTGCCGAAATCGCGGTTGATCGCCGCACCCCCGACGACGACGGGGAAGTTTAATCCACGTGCGTCCTGCTCCGCAACGCAAATCGGCATCTGCTTGCTGGTCGAAACCAGCAGCGCGGAAAGGCCGATCGCATCTGCATCGACTTCAACGGCCTTCTCCAAAATCGTATTCATCGGCACTTGCTTGCCGAGATCGAAGACGGTGTATCCGTTGTTGCTCAGAATAGTGTTGACGAGGTTCTTTCCGATGTCGTGGACGTCGCCGAAAACCGTCGCAAGCACGACTTTGCCCTTGCTCGTGCCCTCCTTCTTTTCCAGGAACTGCTCAAGATGCGCGACGGCCTTTTTCATGACCTCGGCCGATTGCAGAACGAACGGCAAGATCAACTCGCCTGCCCCGAAACGGTCGCCCACATCTTTCATTGCCGGCAGCAATATGTTGTTGAGCACGTCCACGGCATCGTGCTTTTGCAACGCTTCGTCGATCTTGGCTTCGATGCCGTCCTTGCGCCGGCGCAGGATCGCATTGTGGATGCGCGTTTCGACGGGCTGACCGGTATCGTCATCGACCGCTGCAGCTGCGCCACCGCCCTCGATTTTCTTCGCTTCCCAATGTTCGATCACGCGTTGCAACGCATCGGACCGCCGATTGAAAACGAGGTCGTCGCAAAGCGCACGCTCGGTATCGTCGATTTCGTTGTAGGGCGCAATTTCTTTTGCGTACACGAGCGCAAGGTCGAGGCCCGCTTGGACGCAGTGGTGCAGGAATACCGAGTTGAGGGCGGCCCGCGCGTGCGGTTTGAGACCGAAAGACACGTTGGAAACGCCAAGCGACGTGAGCACGCCCGGTAGCTGCGCTTTTATCTGCCGGATGCCTTCGATCGTTTCGACAGCGGAATCGATGTACTCCGCATCACCGGTTGCCAGCGTAAACGTAAGATCGTCAAAGATCAGCGCGCCGGGGGGCAGCCCGTATTCGTGGACACAAATATCGTAAATGCGTTTGGCTACCTCGGCCTTGCGCTGCGCCGTTTTCGCCATCCCGCTTTCGTCGATCGTCAACGCCACGACCGCCGATCCGCTCAGCATGACGAGCGGCATCACCGAATCCACTTTGGTGCGCCCGTTTTCCAAATGTATGGAGTTGACGATTGCGCGGCCCGCATACATTTTTACGGCCGCTTCGAGCACCTTGGGTTCGGTCGAATCGATCATCAGCGGAGCTTCGGTGGATTGTGCCAACCGTTTGACCAAAACGCGCATTTGCTCGTCTTCATCGACACGCTCGGTAAGAGCACAACAGATATCGAGCATGTGCGCGCCGCCTTCGACTTGCTCGCGCGCGACCAGCATGATGTCGTCGTAGTTATCTTCGAGCAGCAGGCGTTTGATTTTGCGCGAACCTTGCGCGTTGATGCGTTCGCCGACGATGAGCGGACGCGGTACTTGTTCGAGGGAGATCGCGGTCATGGCAGATGCTGCAAATTGGAGCGGCTGCGGTTGCGGCTTCCGCGGTTTGAGCCCGGCGATCGCCGAAGAAAATTCCCGGATGTGTTCGGGGGTCGTGCCGCAGCATCCGCCGATCACATTCACGCCGAAATCCCGCACGAATGCCGACAGCTCGGCGGCCATCTCTTGCGGTGACTCCGGATAAATCGTTTCGCCTTTGGGTCCCATCAGCGGCAAACCCGCGTTCGGAATCACCGAAACGAACTTGCTCGAATTCTCGCACAGGTAGCGAATGGGTTCGCGCATGTGCGTCGGCCCGGTGGAGCAATTGAGGCCGATGACGTCGATGGGCAGCGCTTCGAGCGTTGCGCGGACGGCACTGATGTCCGTGCCGAGCAACATCCGCCCCGTGACATCGAGCGTTGCTTGCGCCTGAATCGGAACGCGCCGTACGCCGTTTGCAAATTCACGGACGATGCCGGCAATGGCCGCCTTCATTTCAAGAAGATCTTGCGAGGTTTCCAGCAGCAGCAAATCGGCGCCGCCTTCAATCAAATAGCGGGCTTGCTCGCCGTAAATATCCATCAGTTGATCGAAGGTGATCCTTGAGAGCGCGGGATCCGAAGACGAAATCAACATCCCGGTGGGCCCGAGCGAGCCGGCTACAAAACGCGGTCTCTCCTTGGTGGTGAACTTATCCGCCGCATCGCGCGCGAGCCGCGCGGAGTCGCGATTGATTTGCGCGGTGAATTCGCCGAGCCCGTATTCATCAAGTTTCAAACGCGAAGCGGTGAAACTGTCGGTCTCGACGACATCCGCACCGGCCGCAAAATAGTCTTCGTGGATTTGCGAAATGAGATCCGGGCGGTGCAGAACGATGGCTTCGTTGCACCCGTGATAGGCCGCGCCGCCGAAAGCCGCATCGGTAAGTTCCAGATCCATGAGCTGGGTGCCCATGGCTCCGTCAAAAAGTAACACCCGCTCCGCGAGCTGCTCCAAATATGCTGACATGCGAGGCTATACCGTTCGCGGTTGCATGGGGATCGCCCGCCGCGCGCGGATTTCTCCCACCACGCGCCCGGCGCGGTTGCGCAATTCGGGACGAGCGAACCGTTCTAACGCAACGAGTGCGGACGGATCGAGTACGCCTAAACCATCGAGCGCGGCCATGGTGGCCGGCGCCACCGCGCGCTTGGTTCCGTCGATAAC
>JALZBM010000245.1 GCA_030947385.1 Vulcanimicrobiota bacterium | reverse complement strand
TCCAGCGAATATAATCGGCGATGCGGGGCCGGCCCCCATGATCGGCGCTTACGGGTAGGCGTTGAAGTTCGCCGAAGGCCGCCAAGCGCACTGCTCCGGCATTTACCGCGGATTCAACCACATCGCGACGGCCATCGGAAAGCGCGAACCCTTCGAGTTCGATGTGGTGGGCTCTCACGTAAGCTGCGGCTTGCGCCGGCTCGCGCACGGGAATGATGCTCAGGCACCGTGGCGCAAACGGCGGCGGGTCACCCGACGGCGGATCGTACACCAGCACGTAGGAGCACACATCGTCGGAATACACCGCTCCCTGGCCGCCGGCGGCGCGAAAGGCGGCGACGGCGCGAAACTGCGCCATTCTCGCAACGTCGCCCGGGTCGCGCTTTCCAATTGGAAATTCAAGACCGGCTCCTTGCGTTGCCTCGGCCAGCGTTTTCAAAAACGATTGCACGTTCGCGTCGTCGTGCGCCTCCGCGAATAAGACGTGCAGCGAGAGGCACCCTTCGGACTCGTAAAGGACCAGGTCGCGCGCCGCTCCACGTGCGAGTTCGCGCGCGCGTTCCGCGTGGTGCAACGTTTCGCGTGTAATGTAACCCGCGCTTGCGCGGCTGCCGAATCCGATGAACCGGGCTCCGGGGGCGGCATGCTCGCGAATTGTTTGAAGTGTTTTGTTTTTTCCGAAGGCGACGATCGCATCGAATCCGCCAAGGTCGTTGGATTGTTCCGCGCCGCTCCACGTGCGCGCCGTGGCTGCGCGTGCAAACGCGTTGTGCTCCTCGGCGAGCGTTTCGAAAAACGCGGCGATGAAGTAATCTTCGCGATCTTTGACCGTGACCTCGGATTTTGCGCAGAGTGCGAAGATGGCCGGAACGAGTCCGACGCCGATCGTGGTGCGGCTGGAGAGAATGCACACGCGGTCCACGCCGCGGGCAAACGCATCCGGGCGGCCTGCGCGCGGCACGAATCCGTCGAGGGCATCCAGACTACCCAATTCTGCCACGATCGTGGATTCGAGCACCTGCGGTTCGATCGAAAAGAAAAGTTGGTCGAGCGCATATTCGACCACCGGCACACTGTAGCCGGTACGTTCGACGATTGCATCGGTCACCCGCACGCGCGGCGGAAAATCAGCATCCGACCAGCGGTCGGCAGCATCGCAGATCGCGCGAATGATGGCGCGAACCGGCAGCGTTCTCAACATCGCGCGCGCCGCCTAGACCCGCAAATCTTCCGCGTCGAGCGAACATCCGCGTAACGCGGCGCCGGCTTCGCGGCCGAGCAGCACGAGGCCGTCATCCGTCATGCAACCGAGGTCTTCGGTCCCGATCGCGAGTGCCGAGCTGCGGTTCGCAAGATCGACATGAACCAGCGCTCCAACGATGCCGTTCGGAACGGTTGCACCGGCCGCATCGACGACCCGCGCGCGCAGCCATGGTGGCGAAATTTTTACGCGAAGCGACTGCTCGCGCGAGTGCGCCGAATCGTAATATTGACTCGTAAGCTCGGTCATGCCGTACTCGGCGACGATGGCGCGCCGGTCAACGCCGAACGTGGCGGCGATCTGCGCGTAGAAGTCCTCGCGCGAAAGAACGCGGCTGCGTCCTTTAAAGCCACCCGTTTCCATAATGCGCGAGCCGGGCGGCAATGTGAACCGGTCTTTAGATTCACTGAAGGTATCCAACAGTGCAACGAGCCCAAATGCGGTTCCGGCCACGCATACTGGTGCGCCGTCATCGATGGCGGCCCGCAAATCTTGGGCGAACGCGTTGGCGAGGATCGACTCATCCGTAATATACCAGCCGGTGCGCCCATCGCCGCGCTGTGCGCTGATCTGCGCCATCATATATCCGAGCGAAGAATGTGGATTTAAGGCCGGATTGGGAACCGCGTTAAAATACCGCAGCAGCAACGCATCGCTTAGAACAAAAACGTCGAAACCGGCAAGCAACGCGGCATCGTACAATGCGGCGTTTTCCATATAGTGGCGGCCGCCGCGGCCAAGCGTGGTACCGCTGGTTTCAAAGGTGAGGGCGGCATGTGCCGTATCGAACGTGGCAATGGACGCGCCCTTGAAAGCGGCGCTCGGAACCGGTGGTATCGCTTCCCACGTGTCCGGCATCGCTTGGAGCGAGATGCCGACCGACGCGCAATACTGTGCGTACGGACGGTTGTAGCGCAGCTGATAGGCAAAAACGCGCAGCGCCAAATGGTTGAAATCGGCGCCGCTTAGTTCGGTCCCGTACCGATGCCAGGCGTGAATGACCTGCAACAGATCGGTATCGAGGGCGCCGGATTCCTCGCTGTATTCGCTCACCGTTTTTCCCAACGCGAGGTGATCGTGCCGCTGTTGAGACCGCTGGTTGCAAGGCCACCATTGCCGCGCGCGGATTCAACCTTCAAACACCGATCGATGACGACATCCAAACCCGCTCGATCGGCTAACTCGATTGCTTCGGGATTGATAACGCCGTACTGAAACCAAATGGATTTCGCACCGACCGCGATGGCTTCTTTTACGACGTCCACGACTTCGCTCGGCTTGCGAAAAACGTCGACGATATCCGGCGGTCCATGTTCGGCCGCGTACGCGGTAAGCGAGGGAAAGGCTTGAATGCCGTCGATAGTTTTCAGTGTCGGGTTGATGGGTGTGACGCCAAAGCGTCCCTGCGTGCGCAAGTAACTAAACACGGTGTAACTGGGCCGCAGCGGTTTATCAGACGCACCGATCATCGCAACGGTCTTCGATCGCTCCAACAAAGCTTGCTGCGCAGCAAATCCCTTAATAATCACTTACTGTCACCCAAAGCCTGTCGAAGGGCCGCACCAGGCGTGACACGTTGGAGCGCATTGTCCAGATCCCAGAGCAAGTCGCTAACGTCTTCCAGGCCCACCGACAGCCGGATCGTTTCCGGAGCGACTCCCGCAACGCGCATCTCCTCGTCCGTGAGTTGCGAATGTGTGGTGGACGCCGGATGAATGACGAGGCTCTTCGCATCGCCGACATTAGCCAGATGACTCCACAATTCCAACGCATCGATGAACCGGCGCCCCGCCTCGCGCCCTCCGCGAATCCCGAACGTAAACACCGATCCCGCGCCGTCCGGCAAGTATTTGTTGCTCAATGCAAGATCGGGATGATCGGCGAAGCCGGGGTAACTTACCCATTCCACTTCCGGCCGTTGCTGCAGAAACTTCGCCACCGCCACTGCGTTTGTAACATGCGCTGCCATGCGAATGGGAAGCGTTTCCAAACCCTGAAGCAGCAGCCATGCGTCCATCGCTCCCAGCGAAGCGCCGACGTCGCGCAGCACTTCGGCTCGGGCGCGTAACAGAAACGCAAATTCGCCGAACGTTTCGGTGAACTGCAATTGATGGTAGCCCGGGCTCGGCTCGGAAAGCAGCGGAAAGCGCCCGTTTCCCCACGGAAATTTTCCTGACTCCACGAGCACGCCGCCGATAACCGTGCCGTGCCCGCAGATAAACTTTGTGGCAGAGTGTAGCACGAGGTCTGCGCCGTGTTCGATCGGCCGGCACAGGTATGGTGAAGCAAACGTGTTGTCGATGCACAGCGGAATGCCGGCGTCGTGCGCGGTCTGCGCGAGCTTGGCAATATCGGCGATCGTCCCGGACGGGTTGCCGATCGTTTCGGCAAAAAGCATTTTCGTGTTCGGTTGGATCGCGGCGGCAATGCCCGCAAAATCGTGAGCACCCACGAATGAGGTCTCGATGCCCATGCGTTTGAGTGTGACGCCGAATTGCGTGACCGTCCCGCCGTACACGTTGGCCGAGCATACGAGATGATCCCCGCTTTGCGCGACCGCCAGCAC
>JALZBM010000007.1 GCA_030947385.1 Vulcanimicrobiota bacterium | reverse complement strand
GATTTGTTCGTTCCGGCGCACCGCGTTCTCGGGGCAGACGGGCGATTGCGCGGTTGCACGCCGCGTTCGATTCGCGCGCAGCTTGCCGCATTCGAACGCGATCCGAAACCTAAACGGCTACGGCGATAGGTAACGCCGCAGCTCGAGCGTGACGCCCGCGGCGTTGTTGCGGTCCGCGGCTAGGCCGGTCTTTGTAAACACGGCTGAAAAATTAAGCGACCGCACGCCGAAAAGAAGAGCCGAGTTACGCCGTTCCAAGCCAAACGCAAACGAAATATCTTCTTCCGCCGCCGCCTCGTCCTTGTTGACGGCGGGCGATCCGTCGCTGTACAGAAAGTGATCGCTACCGTGCAAACGCGGACTGACGCCGATGAGCCCTTCGACGAAGCGCCCGCCGTGCGTGGGGACGTGCGCGAAAAGTTCGTAGCGTCCCCCGGCGAGCCGCGACGACGCTACTTGCGAAATGTTCGGCAGCGGCGTGCGCTGGTTAATGACCGTCGTTCCCACTCCGATCCAGTAGCGCGAACGCACATCGACGGCAATTCGAACGGTTCCGAGAAATATACCGAGTGCCGGGGTTGCCTGACCGTAAAATGCGCTCGCCCGCTGCGGGGCACTTACGACGGGGATACCTTCGACGTGCAAGAGCACGCGGCGGCTTGGTACGTAGCCGAACGCAAAGAGCGGTCCGCCGCCGATTCCGGTTTGCCGGCCCGCAACATCGCTATGAACGCCCGCTGCAAGTAAACCTTGCACGCCGATAAAAGTGCGAACCCGCGTCGGCCTTTCATCGGCGGATGCAGGCGGTACAAGCGCCACGACAAGCGCGCACGCGCTAAGGAGTATCCGAAGTTTCACCCGCTACTGTTTCTGCGCGTTCACCAATACGATCGCGCGCTGATCGCTATGCGAAAAATCCGAGAGTGCGTCAAGTGCGGTTCCGATGGGGCCTCCGGGCTGGAGCGCATCGCTGACTGAGAATCCCATCTGCGATCGAACTTGGTCGTCGATCGGTTTCTTCAGAAAATCCGGCGCGGTGCGGTAGCGCGCGATAAGATTCAGCGCTGGTCCCAGACTCTTGGTAACGGTCTTCGGATCCATTACGAGCACGATGAGACCCTCGGGCGTCTTGCCGTTCTGCCCTTTTTGAAACAACGCGAAATCCATGCCGTAGCGCTGCATGCTCGCGCGCGCGTTGCCGACGTCCGTGTGCGGCAGGCTCGTATAGCCCGCGGGAGATTTGGCGCTGAGCGATCGCACCCACGTTCGCAATTGATCGAACGAAGCGGAAGACGCCGCGATCACCTCGTTGCCGTGATATTTTCCGTTTCCCGCCATCAAGATGCCGCTGGGCGCGTTGCCGGTCGAATTGATGACCTGCGTGTAATCCTTAGACGCCAGAACGCGACTGCCGTCGTAAAGCGGGAAGTCGATCGAACTCGCAACCGACGGTTGTGCCGTCGGCGACCCGGTCTGCGAACTGGTACCTCCGCCGCCGCTGCAGCCGGCAACGCCGAGCAGCACCGCGCACAAACCGGATAGCAATTTCCTCATCCGACGGAAATCCGTCCGCCGGCCGTGAACTTCCTGGTTTATGGACTTTAAAGCGCGCCCGGGTTCCGCGGGCGGCGGCGGAACGGGGCAGGGCGTCTCGTACGGGACCTATCTCAAAGTGCCTCAACTGCTCGACCTGCAGAGGCCCCTCACCGCTCCCGCGCAGCACGATGAGATGCTCTTTATCATCATCCATCAAGTATACGAGTTGTGGTTCAAGCAAATAATGCACGAACTCGAGGCCGTCATGCGCCAACTGCTGGGCGCCCGCGATTTGCTCAAAGTCGGCAAGCACTTCCGGCGCATTCACACCATTCAACGCCTGCTCGAACAGCAGGTCGACATCCTCGAAACGATGACGCCGCAAGACTTCAACGAATTCCGCGACAATCTCAATCCCGCGAGCGGGTTCCAATCGTTGCAGTTTCGCGAAATCGAATTTCTCGGCGGTTTGAAAAAAACGGATGCGCTGCGCCACTTGGAAATGGACGACGCGCAACGGGCAAAGCTGGAACGCCGTCTTGCCGAGCCGACTCTTTACGACGCGCTGTGGGGGTTCTTGGGTGCCCGCGGCTTCGCAGTACAATCGCACGACGAACGCATCGCCAGCCTCAAATCGATTTACGACGAATCGGAGAGGTATTACGATTTGTACCTTTTCATGGAAGACCTCGTCGAGTTTGACGAGCGCTTCCTGCTGTGGCGCGGACGGCACATCAGAATGGTCGAGCGGATGATCGGCTCGAAGATGGGAACGGGCGGCTCGCCCGGCGTAGGTTATCTCGCGACGACGTTAGATAAAAAATTCTTCCCCGAGCTTTGGGAAGTTCGCACTCACTTAGGCAAAGGAAACTACGGATGACAAACACGCTTGCCGCGACGACCCCGGCGCGCTTTCGCGAACGTTTCCCGATTTTAGAAACCTCGACGTACCTTGTGAGCCATTCCATGGGCGCCGCGCCGCTCGCCGCCAAAGATGCTCTCGATGCCTACTGGAGCGATTGGGCGGCCGATGGCCCCGAAGCCTGGGAGCGCTGGTTGCCGCAAATTGGCGAGATCGCGGACAATCTCGGCGCGTTGATCGGCGCGCCCAAGAATACGATGTTCCTCGGACCCAATGTTTCCGTGTTGCAAGCAGCGCTCGGCAGCGCGTTACAGTTTACGCCCGACCGAAACGAAGTCGTGTACGAAGCGCTGCAATTTCCTTCCCTCACGTACGTATGGACCGAGTTTGCGCGTTACGGCGCGCAGGTTCGCATCGTGCCGTCGGACGACGGCCGCACGATTCCGACCGAACGCATCATCGCGGCGATCACCGAGCGAACGGTCATCGCCGTGCTCTCGCACGCTTATTATGTTTCGGGCGCGATCTGCGAGGTTGCCGCCATCCAGGCGCATTGCCGCACGACCGGGACGATCTTGATGGTCGACGCGTACCAAACGACGGGCGTATACCCGTACGACGTGCTCGACTGGGATCTCGATATCGTCACAGGAGGCAGTCATAAGTGGCTGTGCGGCGGCCCGGGATGCGGATGGATCTATGTCAAGCCGGAACTGCAGGCGCGGTTGGAACCGCTCGTCACCGGATGGATGGCGCACGCGCGTCCCTTCGCGTTCGAGCCCGCACCGATTACCTATGCCGCAAACATGTACCGCTGGGGAACGGGCACGCCGACGATCCCCGGTTACGCGGTTGCAAAGCCGGGCCACGAAATCATTAAGGAAGCCGGCATTCCTGCGATTCGCGAACATAACGTGCGGCTCACGAGCAACATTATCGGTTTCGCGCAAGAACGCGGGCTAACGATCAACACGCCGCTACGCCCGCAAGAGCGCACGGGTTGGATCGGCATCGACTTTTCCGGATCGCAGAACGCATATAAACGACTGATCGAAGAGCGCGTTTTTGTCGACTACCGGCCCGGCTGCGGCATCCGCTTGAGCCCGCACTTTTATACAAGCGACGATGACATCGAAACATTCTTTACGGTACTCGACAGAATCCGATCGTGAGCGGCATGATCGTCGACCATCGAAACGTAGGCGCCGTATTCCGGCGCCTTTCTCTTCCCATTGCCTACGCGTTGCTCGGCGATCAATTGCTCGGAATCGTGGATACGATCGCCATCGGGTCGATCGGTACGGTCGCTTTGGCCGGAGTTACCGGAGCCTTCGCCATCTTCATCGCGGTGCTTTTTGCGCTAACGGGATTCAGCAGCGGCGTATCGATTATTGGTGCGCAGCGAATTGGCGCGCACGACATCGACGGTTTTGCACGAACCGTGCGGGCGGGCTTCGTGGCACCTCTCGCAGGCGCGTTTTTCTGCATAGTCGCGAGCCTGTTCTTCGCCGAACCCGCACTGCGGCTGATGCTCGGAACCTTACCTTCCCTGCACGGCAGCGCGCAATATCTCGTCTGGCGGTGCGTCTCGCTCGTTCCAATGATGGTTTCAATCATCATAGCCAGCGGCCTCGGCGCGGCCGGCAACCGCCGCGTCGCCGTTCAATTGCTCGTCGTCATCAATGCCGTTCACGTGCCGCTCGTTTTTGTATTAGCGCTCGGATGGCTGACGTATCATCCGCTGGGCGTCGCCGGCGCGGGCATATCGTCGCTGCTCGCTGAGATAATCGGTGCGGCGTACATGATTGGATACGTGCTCAAACACCCGCAGTACCGTATCTTCTCCTCGCTCTCGATCGACTTGCGGCTCGCGTGGCAAACGGCCCGATTGTCGTTTCCGGAAGTTGTGTTTCTGTTTGCGGTGCTTCTGCCGGACGCGTTCATCGTCTCGATGCTCGCGCCGCTCGGCGCGCTAACGATTGCCGGATTTCGGGCGCTCAACATCGTTTCGGACTTCACGTTCGTCGCACCCATTCCACTCCAGGAGGCGACGCAGACCGTCATCGGACAACGCTTAGGCGCGCGTGATGTCGCGGGCGCTCAAGCCTTCTTTAGAGGCGCGTTGCAGTTCTCCGTGCGATTTACCGCCCTCGTCGCCCTGATCGTAGCCGTCCTTGCATGGCCGCTCGCGTTTGCTTTTACCCTCAACGCCACGGTTGCGTCCATCGCAGCGGTGCCGCTTGCCTTGCATATGCTCTCACTTCCACTCAAAGGCTATTCGATGGTCGCGATGGCACCGCTGCGCGCCGCGGGCGACACGCGCTTTTCGATGTTCGCCGGCCTGATCTCGAGTATGGTCGCCTTACCGCTCGTATGGATCGGTGTCAAAATGCTGCACATCGGATTGTATGCCGTGCCACTCGCGTGGGTAAGCGCGTGGTGCGCGCGCTCCGCGCTCACTGCTCTGCGCTTGCAGAACGGCGATTGGACGCGCCGAACGCTGCAAGCCTAGCGGAGCCTAGCGGAGCCTAGCGGAGCATCGCGCCCATTTCTTGATGGATCAGCCCGTTGCTCGCGAGCACCGAACCGCCTGCGACGGAAAACGGCCCTCCGTCGATTGCGCTTACGACGCCGCCGGCCTCACGAACGATCAACGCGCCTGCCGCAACGTCCCACGTTTGCAAATCGAACTCCCAGAACGCATCGAATCGTCCCGCAGCAACCGCCGCGAGGTCCAGCGCGGCGGACCCGTCGCGACGCACCGCTTGGGCGTGCTTCGAGGCGTTTTCGAATTGCTCACCGTTACGCGCGAAATCCGCGGGATGAAAGCCGGTGCACACGAGCGCGTCGGCCACTTCTGCAATAGGTGAAACACGCACGGTTCGGCCGTTTAAGGTTGCGCCCGCCCCGCGCTGCGCGACGTAGAGTTCGTTCAGGTGCGGCGCGAAGATAACGCCTGCGACGAGTTCGCCCTCGCGTTCGAATCCGATCGACACGCAGAATAGGGGATAGCCGTGTGCGAAGTTGGTCGTTCCGTCGAGCGGGTCGACGTACCACACGTCGCTGGAGACCCCGCGGTGCGTGCCGGTCTCTTCGCCAACAATCGTGCTATCGGGAAACTCGCGCCGCAGGCGCGCGAGAACGAGTTTCTCGGACGCGCGGTCGGCATCCGTCACCAAATCCGCACGCCGCGATTTTTGCGCGATGTTGAGCGGCCGGTGAAGAAACTCCATGAGTAGCGCGCCCGCTTCGCGCGCGACGTCGACGGCAACCGCCAGTGGGTCCGCGCTCACCTTGAGTGCAATCTCCTTGCATGATATTTTTGATTCACGCGGCCCGAGTCGCCCGAACGCTGGCCGTCGGCCTTTGGGTTGGCGCCATGGCGGGGTTCGCCTTTATCTTCGCGCCGATCGCCTTTCACGTGCTCGGGGCGACGCCGGCATTTGCCGCCATAATTGCAGCGACCATCCGGGTGTTAACCGCATTCGGCGCGGCGTGCGCGGTTGTCGCAATCGCCTCGACGTACCTGCTCGGAGCATCGCGCCCTCGCGCTCTCGCGATCGCGACGGCGCTGCTGGTCATGGTGGGGCTATGCATCGTTGAAGTTGCATTCATCGTGCCGCAGATGGAACGCACCGCACTACACACTTCGGCATATAGCAGCCTTCACGGCGAGTCGAGTGCGGTATATTCTGTGGTTCTGCTACTAGGAATTCTGAGTCTGGCCGCTATCTCGGTGCGCGAGCACGAAAACTAATTATAGAAACGTAAATTGTATTGGATCGTGGTTTGATACGTTCCGGCCGCTACCGTCGGGTCGACTGTAAGCGACAAATCGAAACAGACCTGCTTGCTCGTGTTTGCCGGGCCGTTAAACGGTGTCTCGCCCGGCTGTCCGGCGTTTGAGAACGGCTTGAATGCGCTCGAAATACCTTCCGCGTACCACTGAAGCGCGCTGGCTGTCGGGTAGTTGTTCGTCGGCCACGTCGTGAGGCCGCTGCCGCCGCTGCTCGTGCTGCCGTACACCCAATCCGTGACTTGCCACACACGGGGTTGGGACGCGAACACCTCGTACGCGCACGTGTACGTATTTGGCCCGTACCCTGCCACGAGCGACGAAGTATGCGGAACGATGTGGAAGATTGCGTACGTCGGATCCGGCTTAACCGTCAGAGCAACCGGAACGGTCCCCGATGCGGCTGCGATCGTATCGGAAGCGCGCATCGGTTCGTATGCAATCATCACGGGAGCGACATGCGGATGCGCCTCCGCTCGTGCGATCACGGGAGTGGGCCGAACCATGGGAACAAAGGTGATCGGAGACGGTGTCACCGTCACCGTCAACGTCACTTGTTTGCTGCCGTTGTAGTACCATGCGGCATCGACCCGCACGGTCTGCAGCGCGACGCCGCCGAGCAATAAACCGGCCAGAATCCATTTTTTCAATTTCCCACCGCCGTATACTGAATAGTGACGTTGAAGCGATCGATCGTAATCGGCGTCGTCAAGCGCAGTTCGTAGTCGAAGCCGCTATTTACGCCGGGCGACGCCGCCGTAGTCGGATAGGACCACACCACGGAATTTGCCGGCGATGCCGCAAACGATGTGGCGGGTGAAAAGGCGCTGTTGCCGGCGTTTGAGTTGAGCCAGAATAACGTGCCGTTAATCGGCCACGTACCGCCCGAAACACCGTTGAGATCGGTCGTGCCGCTCGCATACACTTTAAATCCGAGCGGATCGTTCGACGCAACGTTCACTTGAACCGCATATTTATACAGATATTGATACCCTTGCACGACGTTGCCGAAGTCGATGAAGCCCGCGGAGGGGGCAGCCGAAGGGCCTGGCGCCGGTGTCGAACCCGAACCCGCGCCGCCTTGCGGACCGTACCCGGCCGTGTAATTCGGCGTGAGGTTGAGGTTGATGATCGGCAGCGCGCTCCACGTCGCTTTGAACGAGCCATATTGATCCGCATTTACACTCGTTGCAGCCACGGCAAAAATCGCACCGGCGAAAAGGACGCCCAGCAGCGTGCGCGTTTTCATTGAGCGATCAACGTGTAGGTGACGAGCACGTTTTGCGGGCCCGAGTTGACGGCGAACGGCGCACCCGTATCGATTTGGAACGTCATCACCGAATCGAGCGGGTTATGATAGGGCGTGCCCTGGTAGGTTGAGAGTAACAGGCCCGGTACCGTTGTCGGCACGGACGTAAGGACGCCGGTATTTACGGTAAAACCCGCGACCGCACTAGAATTGGGCTGATCCACCTTCGTGCTGAATTGCGGAGATACACCGTTGGTTGGATTGTTATCGGCATTGACGTAGAGCATCCACTTGTTGGTTCCGCTCGCGTTGGATTGCACGCTGGCGTCGACCATGTCGCGCATCGGCAGCACGCCCGCAATCGTGCCGAAATTGATCGTCGTCGGGCTCGTCCCGGTATTGACCACGACCGAACCGTCGATCGGGTAAGTGACGGGCGTAGCTCCGGACAGGCCGGCCGGAATAATGTTCGCCGTTACCCCGCCGTTCGGCGGCGTAATCAACGTCAAGCGCCCATCCAGCACGACCTGCATGTCTTGCGCGGTCGCATACGTCGGCGTCGTCGCAATCGCCGCTCCGACCGTGACGGTCGAGGTAAATGCAAATTCACTTCCGACGAGATACGGCGTGCGCAGCGAGAAATAAACCGTTGCCACGCCCCCCGGCGGAATCGTGCAACCCGCAAGATTGATCGCGCCGTTTGAACCACCCGAGGCCGAACTGAATCCGCTCGTCAGCGTTCCACTGCACGTACCGGCCGTACCCGTCGCGCCACCGCTCAGAGTAACGACCGGAGCGGAACCACCGCCGAAGGCCAGGTATGTCGTGCCGTCCGTTCCCGTTCCGAACGACGTCGTTTGATTGGGAATCTTGATCGATGCGGCCGTAATCGTCGTCGATCCGTTGTTGGTAATCGTGTAGAGATACGAAGTGCCGAAGGTTGCGCTCGCATCGGTTCCAATGGTTGGCTCGGTTCCCGCGGGCACTGGCGTCGGCGCCGGAATTGGACCGCCCGTATAGCCGCCGACGTTGGTAATCGCCGCCGTTGCCGAGCTGTTACTGGCCGTGATCGGGACCGTATTTGCCGTTGCGAGTGTGTTTCCGCCACCGTTCGCGCCGGTCACCGACCAACCGATCGAATACGTGCCCGCAGTCGCGCCGCCGCCCGTATAGTTGAGCGTTATCGCCAAGGTCCCACCGGGAGCAATCGCATTCGGTTCAGTTGTCGTACACGGCGTTGCGGGTGTCGGACTCGCGCACAAACCGATCGTCCACTTAGCGGGAACCACGCCGGCGGCAGTCGTCTTCGTTGCGATCCACGGTGCGGGAACCGTAATCGAGTTCGGCACGATTCCCGACGCGGGGAACGAAAGATTGATTTGATCCACGTAATCAGGGTTAGGATCCGATGAGGTCGGAGAATTTGTAAACTTCAGAACGGTGGTCGTTGCTTTCCCCGACGGAATCGTCGCCGGCGCGAAATTCATTTGCATAAATTGCGCGAGCAGCGAGTAGGCGCCGAGTTCAGACGAATTTAAGTTCGAAGGCCCGGCGATCGCACTCGTCGTCGTGCCGTTCGGCGTAAGTGCGTAGGCGGGAAGCGTGCACGCGCCACCCTGGCAGCCGCCGTCGAAGTTCGCATTCCCACTGATATTTTGCAGGGGAAACGACGTCAGCGGCATCGGCAAGTTGATCTTTACGATGGCCGTTTGTCCGTTGGGAACGCCGCACGCGTTATTCGAGTTTGAGCCGCACCAGATTGAAAAAGCATTCGCCCCCGGCAAACTGGGATTGGCAGATTGGACTTGCAATTTCCAGCCGTTTTGATTTGCGCCGTTTACGTTCACCTTGCCGTTGAGGGTCGGCGATACGAGATTGAAGTTTTCGGATGCCGGGAAGATCACGTCGAAATCCATCAAGCGGTTTGCGCCCGATCCCGAGTTGTTGATGTTGATCGTAATTTGATAGGTGTCCGCGCCCGTGGAACCCATCGTGCCCTGAACGTACATCGCTTGATTGAAGATGGAAAGACGCGGTGCGACGCCGGCGGTCGGCGTTTCTCCGGTCACCGCATACCCAAAAGTCGGCACGACGGTATTCGGCGGAATGCCCGTCGCCAGCACGCCGAGGCTGTTCGTGGCCGAATTAACCGCGCTATAGGCAATTCCGTGCTGCGGCAGGATTGCAGTTTGTAAGTAGCAGGCGGTGGTCGCGCACCCACTCGGAACGGCGACGCTGATATTGAAAGACAGCGTCCCATTCGCGGGTAAGGCGGCAGAGGGGCTCGACGGCGTGAGTTTTATCGTGCCGCCGGTCAGAGTTGCCGTCCAAGAATTCCCCGCGGAATCGATAAATGGGCCGGGTGATGGTAACGAAAGCGTTTCGGGATCGCCCGCTTTGGGAGCAAGCGTGATGCCCGAGATGCCGTCACCGTTCCAGGCTGCAAATGACGTCCCGGCGGTATTTGTGATCGTAACTTGCGCCGTGGTACCGGCGACGGCGGCGTTGAGAATGCTGACATTGGGATTCGTCCATGCCAGCTGGCCCTGGTAGGCCTTGACCACAAACGATTTGCTGCCCAGCACGGTATTGGTGGTCGTGTCGGAGAGTTGCGCGGTCGATATGTTTGGCGCAAATGAAGTCACCGTGGGTCCGATCGCCGTTTGCAGCGCTGAGCTAAAAGGGAACGGCTGTTGCGTAAACGTTACAGAACCGCCGGCTACGACCGCGGTGGGCGGCGGATTGAGAACTTGTCCGGTTGCGGGTCCCAGCGCCATATTGTTGGGATCGCTAAATACCAGCCGGACGGTCTTGCCGTTTTCGGCCGCGGGAAGTCCGCTGATCGAGTAAGTCAGCCCGGTTACCGATTGATCGAGCAAACCGTCGGTTGCAAACGTATTTTGCAGATTCGTACCGTTTCCGAGCGTGCTGTTGTACGGCGTCAGCGCCCACACCGTCGTTGAGGGATTTAACGAAAATTGCGTTTGCCCAACGTGGTCGGCTGCGGTGACGTCGAAAAGTTGAATGCTGTAGGTGCCGGTGGGCGAGGTCGCGGATGTCGCCCACGAAGCGTTGAAGTTACCGCTTGCAACCGGAACGCCGACGGTTACCCCGGGTCCGTAACACGCTAGATTCCGCGCCGGAACGGCCGGAATCGAAAATTCGCACGGCAAGCCGGTATTAGTGTTCGGATCCAGACCGGCCGTATACACAAAACCCATCTGGTAATTGTGCGACGGATTCAGGCCGCTCGCGCGTACGTACACGATGCCGGCAGGAGCAAAATCCGTTGCAGCGTTCAAGCCCGCCGCATCGCTAAACGTGTTGAAGTTGAACGCGCTGATCTGCACGAGGTACGACATCGCCTGAAATTGGTTTTTATAGGGACCGTTGGACGTATCGATCATCCCGAGCGCCCACACTCCAGAATAAGCCGGATCGGTCCCGACCGTGGTTACCGTAGCGTCCGCTTGAATCGCCGTAAACGGAGTCGACAAGTTAAAGTGCACGTCCGCGCCGCATTGGCCGGAGCCGCCCGTCGTCGTGGCGCCGGATTGGAATGCATTACCCCGCGGATCGACGATGTAGTATTTATAGGTGTCGCCGGGCGTCATGTTTTCGCAGTAGGCAAAGATGTCTGCACCGTAGGCGAGGGTTAAGTCTTGGGCCAAGAAGTTGAACTGATCGCCGGTCAAAATGATCGTCGCGCCCGCCGCGTTCATCGGACGGCGCACGCCGGCGGCAAGTTTGATTGCTTCGGAAAGGGCGGGGACATGCACGTCCGCGCGGCGTGCAACGCGCTCCCAGCGAAGCCTCCCGGTGGACCGGGCGTAAGGCATAGTCGATCGCATCGCCGGAGCCCCGCTCGGCATGCTAATCGGCAGCGGCGGCAGTGTCGGCGCCGGCTGCGCGCGCGGTTCGGATGCAGGGCCTGCGATCGGCCGGTTAGGCACCGCGAGAGCCGGCGTCCGGAATTGCAAAGCGACGCTCGTTATGAGCGCGGCGATGACAATGACCGGAACCATCCGACGAAGACGCGACATCCTTATCTGCACTCTCGAAGATTGTTGCCGCAGCCCGAATGCTGCAACGGGGGGTTACTTAATGCTGAATGATGTCTGGCCGGCGGTCAGTGCCGGTCCACCATAATCAATCAGCGCAACTGCCGAGTATTGCCCCGGCGGCAAATGTTGCGCGTAGACTTGAATCGAACGCGAACCGCCGCGCTCGACCAGCATCTGCGGCGGGAACATCACCCGCTGCACGATCTCGGAACCACGCTTGATCTCGATACGTCCGTTTAAATAGAGATGCGTGTTTCCCGTATTTTGGAATCCGACGATAAAGTGTTCGCCCGCCCCGTTTGTTTTGACGGTCAGGTCGCGCACTTCTCCGCCCAAATGCATCGTCTCCGGAATAATTTCATACAACTTAGAAGCGATCCGTTCGGAGAACGAAACGCCGCCCGGCCTGCGCGTGGCGCGCGTTTGAAAAAAGACGATCGCCGAGTATTCGCCCGTTGCGCCGTGCGGAACGTTGATCGAAAAGCGAACTTGTTGAAACCCATTGGCCGGCAGATCGAATTCGCGGGGGTTCACCGTCACCCACCGCGCGAGCGAATATTTATTCTTGCCCGGCCGCATGAATGCGTAGTCGCCGTTGCTCACCACGGTAAAGTCGGAGAGCGTCGCCTGGATGTGAACCGGCGCGGTGCTACTGTTACGAACCGTGATCGGAATGGTTTTCGATTGGCCTCCGGCAACTTGGAGTTCGTATTTTGCCGGAGCAACGTCCAATCCGAGATCGGCCGGAGTAGGGTATGCGGTAACAACCAACATTGCTGCGACCAGCCCAAGAATTACCTGTTTACGCATACCCCTCCGAACCGAACGCCGTAAAGATCGCCTAGTTAGCGATGTATTGAACGGTGACGACTGCGCTGTTCGCGCCCGACGCCGCATTTGCCGCCATGTTAAGTTGAATGTCTTCGCTTGCTAGGAGTCCGGCTGCGGGTCCCGCATTGCTCGCCCAGAGCAGTGAGCCACCGGTCGCGCCCTGGTAGGACTCGCCTGCTCCGCCGAAGTCGCCGCCGCCGGCGCCTGCATTCACAAGAGCACCACCGGTGCCGGGAGTCAATGCCGAGCCGCCGCACGCGATCGTACCGACGCGCGCGGATGAAACCAACGTGGTCAGCGAGAGCGCGCCGCCGAATGCCGCGGGTGAATTGGGAAGCGCGCACAGCGTATAGCCGGCAGGCATTGCCGCGTCGAGCATCTCTTGAATTTTGAAGCCTGCGCTATCGTTCGTGGTTACGGAAACGCCGACTGCGTTCCGGTAGTTGCAACCCGTGGTTGTCGCTCCGGCCGGCGCTACGGTGCCAAAAGTCAGCGTGTCATCGCTGCTTTCCGTTCCGCTTGCGCAGACGCCCGGATCGGCTGCGTCCGGACTAAGAGAGTTGGCGCCGGCGACATAGGCACCGGCAGTATTGACATTAGTGTGCACGTGGACGGTCGACGTGACGGCAACGGTCCAGCTCGCTTTAAACGAGCCGTACGAGTTAGTTGCCGCCAACGCAGGTCCGCTTGCGACTGCGATTGAGCCGATGATCGCGCTCAAGGCTAGAAGGCGTTTCACGATGTAGAGTCCTTTCAAAGTTCTGCAATTGCATAGCGAGGCAGCCGAAACTCCGTCCGTGGGTCCCGATTTTGCCTCGATGAGTTCCCGTACACTTTTCATCGGAAAACGACAAGATAAGATTAGAAGCAAAAGAGCGTTCAGCGAGCATTTAACGCCCGCTTGGCCGCCCGGTTACAAACCGCCGAGCACGATCGGCACCGCTCCGTGCCGCGTCGAAATCGTCCCCGGGTAGGGGAGCCCGTGACTCCAAATGCGGACCTCGAAGCTAAAGAGCCGGCCCCGGCCTGGCGGCAACGTGACGGTATACCCATCCGCAAAAACGATTTTCTGGCCCGCAACGTCGGCGAGAATTTTCGCCGTAACCTTAGCGAGCGAACCAGGGCGTGGATGGGCCGGACTCAACCGCGTGTATACGAGCGGAATCTTCGGATCAACCGTGAGCAGCGCGTCCGTCGAGCCGGTGCTCTTGCCCCCGACGGCAACGTGCAGCGGAACGTCGCCCCCGGGCAAGCGCGGGACCAGAAACGTCCCCGCATAGCGTCCCTCGGAAACGCGCCGCAGGGCCACCTTCCCAAGCAGATCGCTCGACGCCGACACCGCACGAGCGTCCCGCTCGCTCGTGGTAACGGCGACATCGACCAGCGCCCCGGGTGGCGCGTGATCGGGGCTCAAGACCGCGGTGACATCGGCGTGCTTGCTCCCGGAGAACGAGAAAACCACTTCTTTTGCGCGCCGGCCCAGCTTAAAGATCAGCCCTGAAACCGGATCGGCCCCCGTAACGATGAAAGGCCCCTCCGGCGATTCGATCACGGATTGATCGTCCGGAATCGTTTGCGGATCGACCGTGAGCGTGTAGGTTCCCAGCGGCAAGTTATCCAGCTCGAATGCGCCATCAGGATCCGTAATAGCTGCATGATCGCCCGGTGAAGCAACGACGTAAACGTCTTTAGCACCGCTCAACTCACTGGCACCTAGACCCGCGCTAACGAGAACGGTCCCTTTGATTGCGCCCAGACCCTTGGCCACAAAATCCATTTGCGAAAGCGCGCCCTGCGCGATCGTAATTTGCCGCGCGGGTGCGCCGTCCAACTGCACGTCTGCGGGAAGAGATTCCGTAACGACCGCTACCGTGTGCGTGCCCGGCAGCAGCCGGCCGATTTGATATCTGCCGGACGAATCCGTGACGGTACGCGCCAACCCGTCGACGGCGATGGTGACGTTTGAGAGCCCCGCTCCGCCGCTCGTTAAGTGGCCGCTTAAACCGGCAAACGCGCCGGCGCTAAAATCGAACGTTCCGATTTGCCCGCCGTGAATATCGAAAACGTGCGCGCCTTCATCGGGAATCAGACCGGAGGGAAGCGTTCCCGGCTCGATGGCAAGCGTATGACGGCCCGGCGGAACGAAATGAAATTCAAAACTGCCCGAAGCATCGGTACGTTCGCTCACGCCGCTATCCAAAATCACGAGTGCGTTGGGAATACCTCGCTGGCCCGCGAGCGCAAAATCGATCGGCGAGTCTTGAAAATAAACGTGTCCCCGAACGATTGCGGGAAGATTGGGATTGGGACGGCCCGAGTACCGCGCGTTCCCGCCGATTCCGAGCGGTCCGGTGAGATCGATATTGAAAAACGAACCGCTGCCGCCCCCAATTCCTTGCTGCATGGCACGTCCCCCTGAAACGTGTACGGTAAAGAGGTTTGAAATACGCCGCTGTACGTCGAACGTGAGCGTCTGTTGACGAATGAGCGTACCGGACGTCGTCGTCGACTGCGATTCGGAGGAAATTCCGAACGTCGCCTTTCTTCCGACGGGCATGGTAAAGCCCAACTGCAACTGGTTTTGCGTCGTTAGCGCACCGAGCGATTGCGAGCGTCCGAAAGTCTCGCCGCCGAAAAGATAACCGCGGCCCACCGAATGACCGACCGTAAAACCCGCGACCGACTGCATGGCGCGTCCCGCGCGACTGGTCGCCGTTGCGCTCTGCACCGTTTGCGTTAAAGCAAACCGTTTTACCGCCTCGCTCAGAGCAAATCCACGCGTTTGGGTTACCGTTACGGAACCTGCCGTATCGTTGCGATTGAAACCGGCAAGCGCGAGTAATGAACCGAACGAAAACGGCACGTTCCACGTGAGATTACTCTGCGTAGCGTGCACGGGCTGCGCCGCGGTGCCGGAGCGGTTATCCTGCAGATCGAGGTTGACTCCGCCGAATCTTCCGAGTTCGCGGCGGTAACTCAACTCCGCCATGCGCTGCCGGAATTGCGCGGAACCCAGAGTCGTAAAACCTTCGGGCACGACCAGCAAGTTCAGCGATGTGAAGGATCGGGGGTTGGCAAAGTCCGCATGGAATGCGCCCGCTATATGGCCGCCGTCGGGTTGTCCGGGAATTCCTCGGGACGTTCCGTACGCGGCTTCAGCGCGGTAGGACGCACCCGCGCGATACCGGACCAGAGAGAGATCGAAAACGGTATTACGCCCGCCCTGATTGCCGAACGAATCGATGATTGCGGAACTCAGTTGGGAACCGCCGCGCAGTCGCACGATTCGCCTCAGACCCAAACTGCGGAAACCCTCGCCGCTCGCGGACGTGCTGGAAGCGGCGATCAGATCGAGTTCGCCGTTGAGGCGCGGCAACGTCAACGTTACGCCGCGGCTGAACGCGCCGCCGATTGCAAGCTGCGTTTCGCTCGGGCCGACGACAGGACCGTAAGACACCGAGTATTTCGGAGTCGAATAACCAAGAACCAACTGGCCTACCGTCGTCGCGTTGTTTAAGGTCCCAACCGCGTCCTCGATCGTAAGCGACGTCTGAGCCGTGCGCCGCGACATGCTCAGCAGCATAGAAACCGCAACCTGATTCTGATTTGTCGCAAAGGCGGCACTTTTGGACCGGTGCAGCCCGAGGGCCAAGCCGCCGATCGCGGAAAGCTGTAAAGGTCCTTCCCCCAAGAGCGCACCGTGGGCCGGCCCCGGGGTAGAAAAGCACGCCGGTGTCGGGGCGGGGGCGCTAAGCGTGGGGCCGCTGTGCGGGGCAGATGACGGGGCTGCGGTCGCGCATGGCGAGGGCAGCGCGGGGCGCGAAAAAATGCCCGCGACCACAAGCGAACCAACACTTGCTGCGGCGGAGCCAGTCATTAAGGCCAAGCCCAGGACGATAAAAAGCCGCTTCATCGGTATTTTATGAAGGTCGGCAGGCGCCCCGGCGTTCTGTATAATTTGGGCCGCCGCTCTCAGATTCTTAACACGCGAGCCCGATACGTTCTCAATAAGGTATTTTCGACGCGCCCCGCGCGGCGTGCGAATTTTGCTGTATGGATAACTTAAGGCCGGAAAGGATTCGCGCAGCGCGATGCAATGGAACTCTCGAACTTAACGAAGTTCGCAAACAGCATCAACCTCTTCCAAGGTTTGCGGCAGCACGCCCTGGCAGAAGAGACGGCCCATCTCTCAAGCGGCCTGCGAATCAATTCAGCGGCTGACGATCCAAGCGGTCTGACGATTGCGGAGAGTTTGAACAGCCGGGCGAACGGTCTCGAGCAGGGACAGCGCTCGCTTCAAGACGTTAACAGCGCGCTCAACGTCGCCGAAGGCGCCCTTCAAACGATCGCCGATTTGTTGCAACGCATGCGTTCCCTCGTCGTCCAGGCGAACACCGACATCAACTCGAGCGACGATCTCAAAAACATCCAAAAAGAACTCGACCAGCTACGCCGGCAAATCGACACGATTTCCGCCAAAACGCAATTCAATGGAAGGGCGTTGCTGGACGGCAGTCTCTCGTCTCAAATTCCCAAGCCCGCGCAACCGCTGTTTGTGGTTAACCCGCCTCTCGCGTCGGCATCGACCGGTAATAATCCGCCGGCAACACCGCTGCTCGATCCCGCGCAAACATTTTTAAATCCGGTGGCGCAGACCGTCAGCGTTGTGATGACGGTTGATTCTTATGATGCGACGACGGCGCCGCCCACCCTCAATTGCACCGTGGTGGCGAGCAGTCCCGATCCCACTTTCGGTCCCGCCCAAACGAGTCAATTCGCGGTCGACTCCGGTACGAATATCACGGATTTCGGTGGCGGCGTCACGAGCCCACCCCCGATCGGCATCGCCGACCAAAATGGAAATCCCGTCATCGACGTGTGGTTCAATGCGATCTTTCCCGAAGATGTGGGCGCGTCGAGCACGATCGTCAGCGTGCCGAGTCAAACGAAAGTCAGCGGCCAAGCACTTCAGGCCAACGTAGGGCGCGCCGAAGGTGACGTCGTCAGCGTCGACCTCCCGGCGACCGACGCCACCAATCTGGGAGTCAATCAAGTTGACGTCACCCAATCCACGATGGAAACGACGGCCGCCGAATACCGGTTGGATTACGCGATCGAGGCTCTGGGCGGCAACCGCGCGCAAATCGGCGCACAACAAATTGCCGTGCAACATGCCGGTAGCAACGCAGCGATCGATCTGATAAACACGACGTCAAGCGAAAGCGCGATTCGCGACGCCGACATCGGCAAGGAGCAAGCGGCCTTCGTGAGAGATCAGGTACTCAATTCCATCGATTCGAGCGTCTTGAATCAAGTCAACGTGGCCGCCAAGGATGTCCAGACGCTGCTCGCTTCTATCCGAACCGGCTAGCGCGGTTGACCTCCTAGGCTATACTTAAAGGTAGAGACCTCGCTAGGTGAGGCGTCTACGCAATACACAGGCCGCTGCCCCGAAACGTCGAGAGACGCCAAGCGGGTAGACCAGGCTCCGCCGATTCAAGGCGGCGTCTAACGCGGCTAAAAGCCGGAGGTCCGGCATTTTTACGATGCGTAGTGCCAAAGCTCGACTGCGACTGAGGTACTAACGCGAAGGATTTTTTCGCCATCCGTACGCCGGTCGCACTCTCTGCGTCCGGTTTTTTATTTTGGATACGGGGGAGCAAGCAATGATCGATAGCGGATTTATTTCCGAAATCATCGGCAAGCAAGCGCTGGTAAACGATCTACCATTCGGCCGAGTCACCGATTTCCTCGTTAACAATCCCGAAGACGCGTTTCCGAAAATCGACGGACTCGTCATCAAAACGAGCCGCGGTTTGCGCTATGCGCCGATCGAAACCGTCGCCGATACCGACCCGAAAGGAAACGTCAATCTCACGATGACCCCGGCCGAACCGGCCCCGCCCGAATCGCAAGCGCTCTATCTCATTGCGGACCTGCTGGATCGTCAAATCGTCGACGTCGATGGGCGCAAAGTCGTGCGCATCAACGATTTGGAAATCGCCAATACCGGCGGCGTTTTGCGCGTCGTCGCGGCGGATATCGGTGTCGGCGGGCTGTTGCGGCGTTTGGGCCTAAAGTCTCTGGGCAAATATCTTGCACCGTCCGTTTACAAACGCATTCCGCGCGCCATCATCGCTTGGGACAGCGTCGCGCCGATCCGCTCGGTCAATCCGGCGCAAGTGCAATTGGTCAAGGAGAGCAAACTCGCGCGCCTGCACCCCTCCGAACTCGCAGAGATCATCAGCGACCTTTCGGCGCGCGAAGCCGCCGCCGTTATCCATCAACTCGACGATGAAACGGCCGCCGACGCCCTGGAACACTTAGATTCCGATACGCAACGGGCGATCATCCGCGATATCGGCACCGAACGCGCAGCCGACATCATCGAAGAGATGGACAGCGACGACGCGGCCGATCTCCTCGGCGATCTTCCCGAGGAGCATCAGACCGAACTGCTCGCCGAGATGAACGAATACACTGCCGAAGAGTTACGCGAACTCGTCAAATACGAAGACGACGTCGCCGGCGGTTTGATGACCACCGACTATCTGTGGATATTTCCACACCGCACCACCGAATCGACGATCAAGAAAATCCGGGAGATCGGTCCAGAGTTTGAATTTATCTATTACCTGTACGTCGTAGACAAAGACGACAAGCTGCTCGGCACGCTCTCGTTGCGCACGCTTCTTCTCGCATTGCCGACCGCGTTCATCGAAAAGATAATGGATACCGACATCGTCAGCGTGCACCCGGCCGCGTCCGCCAAAGACGTTGCGGCTACGATCGCGCGCTACGATCTAATGGCCGTTCCGGTCGTCGACGATCAAGGCAAGATGCTCGGCATCGTTACCGTCGACGACGCGATCGATGCCATCATACCCGAAAGCTTCGCCCGCAAATTACCGCGCTTCACCGCGCGCCATCACCGTACGCCTGCCGCCGCAACCGGACCCTAGCGGTGGTTACCGCCGCGCCGCCGCGCCGCCGCACGCTGGGGCGTTCGCTGCTCTTCATGTTTGCGATTCTGGGCCCGGGCTTCGTGACGGCATCGGCGGGCAACGACGTCGGCGGGATTTATACGTATTCGATTGCCGGTGCGAGTTTCGGATACTCGCTCTTGTGGGTGCTCATCCCGCTCGCCGTTGCGCTCGTGGTCGTGCAAGAGATGGCAACGCGTATGGGAACGGTCACGGGCAAGGGGCTGGCATCGCTCATTCGCGAGAATTTCGGCGTCCGCGTCTCGTTTTTTGCGATGATAGGCTTGTTTGCCGTCAACCTCGTTATCACCGCGAGCGAATTCGCCGGCATTGCCACCGCGTCGGAAATTTTTCACGTGTCGCGATACGTGGCGGTGCCGGTGGCGGTCGTTGCCGTCTTTCTCTTCATTCTGCGTTTCAATAACAAGATCGTCGAGCGGGTGTTCGTCGTGTTGTCGCTCATCTATCTCAGTTATATCGTTTCCGCCGTGCTTGCCGGGCCCAACTGGCACAACGTTGCGGCGGGAACGCTCGCGCCCAAACTCGATTTTAAAAATTCCGCGTACCTGGTTACGATCGTCGGATTGATCGGCACGACGATTTCGCCCTACATGCAGTTTTTCTTGCAATCGGCGGTGGTTGAAAAAGGTACGCGCGTGGCCGACTTGTTACTCGCCCGCATCGACGTCATCGCCGGTTCGATCCTCGCAATCGTGCTCGCCGGTTTTATGATCATCGCCAACGGAGCGACGCTCTTCGTCGCGCAGCAACACGGCGCCAAATTTGAATTATCGGGAGCCGCCGATTTTGCGGTCGCGCTGCGGCCGCTGGCCGGAGAGCTGGCCGCGACGATTTTTGCTTTCGGTATCCTCAACGCCGGCCTCTTTACCGCAACCGTTTTGCCGCTTTCCACGAGCTACGTCATCTGTGAGGCACTCGGTTTCGAAGCGGCGGTCGACCGCAAGTTCAAAGAAGCTCCGGTGTTTTTTACGCTGTTCGGTTTCGGTCTGTTCGCCGGCGCAGCGCTCGTGTTACTCCCCGGAATTCCGCTTCTGAAACTGATTTTTTACTCGCAAGTCATCCAGGGAATATTGCTTCCGCCCGAACTCGTCTTAATGCTCATCATCGTCAACAAAACGAGCATCATGGGCAAGTACACCAACAGCCGGACCGCCAATATTATCGGCTGGGCCACCGTCGTAACCATCGGATCGCTCGCAATCGGCTACACGATCCAGCAAGTGTTCTTTTCCAACGTGTCACTATGAGTTAAGTCTGCGCCGACTCACTAGCAAGAACCCACCGGTTGCGACCGGCGCGCTTTGCGCGGTAAAGCGCTTTGTCGGCGTCGCTTGGATAGAGCGCGATGCCGATGCTGGTCTGAATCGTTCGCGTCGCATTTCCCAATTCGAAAGGGAGCTGCATCGCGGCAACGATCTTGCGCGCCATATCCGCGGCGTCGGACGACCCGTGAGCGACGGGTTGTAAAATAACGAATTCATCTCCACCGAAACGTGCGACCGTATCGCTCTCCCGGACGGTTGTCGGCAGACGGTCCGCGACGGCGCGCAACAGTAGGTCACCCGCCGGATGGCCGAGGTCGTCGTTGACGCTCTTAAAATCATCCAAGTCCAAGTACATTAGCGCAAATCCCCGGTCGTACCGGCGTGCGGCCGCAACCGCTTGCGTGACGCGGTCCTCGAACAGAACGCGGTTGGGCAGGCCCGTCAACGAGTCGTGGAAGGCGAGTTGCTCGACGCGTGTTTCGCGTTCCGAGCGTTCGATGGCGGCCGCGATGAATACGCCCATAAGCCGCGCGAGATCCCGATCTTCGTCCTTGAGGCCCGGCGCGCGCGTTAACCGGTCGGCGAAAACCAGCGCTCCGAACGGAGCGTTCTCAACCGTAAGCAGAAGCGCGAAATAGGATTTCCATGGATGCCCGAGCCGCGCGACAAGCTCACCCCACGGCGGTTGCGCGAGATCGGGAATGAAGAGAATGTCGTGGCCGGGCCGCAGTTCCGCGGCAAGAACGCTACTGCGCGGGAACGACATTCCCGGCAAAATCGAATGCGGTGGGCCAACGACGTTGAGCAATCGAAGCTTCTGCTCGTCGATTTTTGCAATGTAGCCGAATTCGAAACCGAACGTGCGGCATCCGAGTTCCAGCGTGAGGTCGATTTGCTCCGACGTACTCGCCCCGCTTGCGGTCACCAAATAGAGCGAACGAATTCGCTCGTTCTGATCGACGATCGCGCGCTGGGCTGCGCGCTGGGCGGATTTGAGCGCCGTAAGATCGCGCGCAACAACGAAGATCCGCGCGGGGCCGTCCTGCGGGGTGACGAGAAACGTGAAGCATTCGACCGGTATCCGTGCGCCCGATTTGCGCACGATCGTTGTTTCGAAATGATCCGAGCGTCCGCCGATTGCCGCGCGAACCGCCGACTTGACGCGGCCGGCGTGCTCGGGATGCACGTGCCGGGTAATGTGCACGCCGCGTAGTTCGTTCAGGGCATAGCCGCTAAGTTTGAGTGCAGCGGGATTGGCATCGGTCAGTAACCCCGCCAAATCGTACGTGACGATTGGATCGGGATTGCGTTCGAAGAGCGCCGCATAGGCGCCGCCGCGTTCGATTGTATTCA
>JALZBM010000006.1 GCA_030947385.1 Vulcanimicrobiota bacterium | reverse complement strand
CCGAGTTCTTCGCGCTGACGGTCCGAGAGCGTGCGCGGGACGCGGTCGATGACGCAGAGCGTTCCGACGGCATTGGCGTCTCCGACGATGATCGGCGCACCGGCATAGAACCTGATGTGCGGTTCGAGCGTAACGAGTGGATTGTTTCTGAAGCGCTCGTCGAGGTGCGCGTCGGGAATTTCGAAGACGGTGTCCGTCTGGATGGCATGACTGCAAAAAGCAACGTCGCGGGACGTTTCGCTGATGCCCTCAAGACCCACGTTTGACTTGAACCACTGGCGATTCTCGTCGACGAGGGTGATTAACGAAACCGGCGTCGCACAAATCGACGCCGCCAAACGCGTGAACGCGTCGTAGGCAGGCTCAGCCGCACTATCGAGGAGCTCGAGTTCGTACAAATGCGCAAGGCGCGCCTTTTCATCAGCAAGGTGGGGCATGGCGGCACGGTTTGCCGGACGCGTGTGCAGGCCCTCGAAGTTTAGATTAAGGACTGTAAGGCTTCTGCCAGAGTCAAACGCGAATTACCCTGCAACTCCAGTCAGTTCGTGATGGTTTTACCGTCTATGAAACAACGTAAACTCGGGAATCAAGGTTTGTCCGTTTCGCAAATCGGCCTTGGCTGCATGGGCATGTCGGAGTTTTACGGCGATGTTGATGACGCCGAGTCGATTGCGACAATTCACCGCGCGCTGGACCTCGGAGTCAATTTTCTGGATACGGCCGACATGTACGGTCCGTTTAAAAATGAAGAACTCGTCGGCCGCGCGATCGCGGGCAAGCGCGATAGCGTCGTCCTCGCAACGAAATTTGGAATCATGCGGGGTGCCGATGGCGCCAGGCTCGGCGTAAACGGAAAGCCCGAATACGTGCGCAGCTCGTGCGACGCATCGCTAAAAAGGTTGAACGTATCGCACATCGACTTGTACTATCAGCACCGCGTCGACCCAGGCACGCCGGTTGAAGAGACGGTCGGCGCGATGGCCGAGCTGGTGAAGGCCGGAAAAGTACGCTATTTAGGCTTGTCCGAGGCGGCGCCCGAGACTATTCGCCGCGCGCAGAAGATCCATCCGATTTCCGCATTGCAATCCGAATATTCGTTGTGGACGCGCGATCCCGAGGACCGGGCTCTTGCGACGGTTCGCGAGCTGGGCATCGGCTTCGTTGCCTATAGTCCCCTTGGGCGTGGTTTTCTCACCGGCGCTCTGGGATCGCCCGACGATTTTGCGCCGGATGATTTTCGCCGCGATCACCCGCGTTTTCAAGGTACGAATTTCGATAAAAACCTCCACCTCGTTGCGCGCGTGAGAGAAATCGCTGCGCAGAAGAAGGTTAAGCCTTCGCAACTGGCCATTGCATGGCTGCTCGCGCAAGGCGACGACATCGTTCCAATTCCTGGCACCAAGCGCCGTAAGTATATGGAGGAGAACGCGGGAGCCGTCAATGTCGTGCTCACCAAAGACGATATCGCTCAGATCGATAACGCTGCTCCCAAGGGTGAAACCGCTGGAGCCCGCTACGCCGACATGAGTTCGATCAACCGTTGATAAGACGCCTCAATAAGGAACGCCGCTCTTGCGTTTGTCGCGCAACGCTTCCATGTACCAAATGAATTCCTTAAAAAACAGGTCGTGCCGGCCGGCAAATGTGCTGTCGGTCGGCACGCCGGCGTCGGTGAATGCGCGGGCCACATGCGGAATAGGCAGCAGCGACGGAATCGACGACGTCCCGAGTTCGCACAACATCGCGCGCAGTTGCATCGCCGCTCGAACGCCGCCGAAATAGCCGCCGGAGTAACAAACGATCGCGGACGGCCGGAAATCGTAGTCCTCCAAGAAGTAATCCAGCAAATTCGAAAGCGCCGGTGGAATGCTATGGTTGTACTCGCCGCAGACAATCGCAAAACCATCCGCTCGCTTATACAGAGCGCCTAGTTCTTCGAGTTGTGCGGGTGCCGTACCGGGATCGTACTCTTTGTACATTTTATCCAGGAGCGGCAAGGTGTACTGGAGGGGATCGATCAAAACGGCGTCGCAGCCGCGGCGCGCGAGTTCCGCGACGACGAAACGGGCCGCCTTGATTCCTTGCCGTTCCGAACGTACCGAGCCGTAGATGACCGGAACGACGAGCTGCCGAGCCTCGTGCTCCAAAGCCGTCACGCAACGACCGTCATGACGTCGCGGAATATCGCGAGGAATTCTTCGGTGTCGGAACTGCTAAAAATGAGCGGGGGCTGGATGCGGATAATGTTGCCGAAGCGTCCGCCTTTGCCCACGAGGATGCCGCGTTCTTTCATGCCTTGCAAGACCGCATTTGCTTCTTGCGATGCATGTTCTTTGGTCTTCCGGTCTTTGACCAACTCCACGCCGATCATCAAGCCATGCCCGCGCACGTCGCCGACCAGCGGAAACCGGACTTGAAGATCTCGCAGTCCCGCGAGAAGACGTTCGCCTTCCCGTTTGGCATTTGCGATGAGATCTCGCTTTTCGATCACATCGAGGGTAACGGCTGCGGCACGCGTTGAGAGGGGGTTTCCGCCGAACGTGTTAATGTGCGGGCCCTTGAACGTGTCGGCCAATTCGGGGCGCGTTATGACGATACCGATCGGGACGCCGCTCCCGAGCCCTTTCGCCGAGGTGATGATATCGGGCACCGTGTGATAGGTGGACGTCATCCCGAACATTCCGTCGCCGAGCCGGCCCCAGCCCGTCTGGACTTCATCGGCAATGAGCAGCGTGCCGAACGGCTTGAGCGTCTCTTGTAGGACGTTAAAGTATTCAAGCGGCGGCGAGATCATGCCGGCCACTCCTGCGATGGTTTCTGCGATCATCGCGGCGGGCTCACCGTTGGTTTGTGTTTCGATGACGCGCTTTGCCGATTTCGCGCAGGCGATCTCGCAGGACGGATATTCCAAATTCAGCGGACAGCGGTAGCAATAGGGATTCGGGACGAAGGCTACGTTCGGAAAATCCGGCCCGATGTTGCGCCAATTACTCAAACCCGCCATGGCGACGGTATAAAGCGTGCGTCCGTGATAGGCATGTTCGAGGGCCAAAATGTCCGCGGATTTCTTCGAACTTCGGGCTACGACCGCCGCCATCTCGTTGGCCTCCGAACCGGAGTTCGTCACGAACGATTTGGTCATGCCGCCGGGGGACACGGACGCGATTTTTTCCGCGAACGTTAATTGTTCTTCCGTGAGATACAGCGTCGAGACGTGCATGAGTTTTTTTGCTTGTTCGCCTACCGCTTGAGCAACTTCGGTGTTGCCATAGCCAACGGTGTTGGTCGCAATGCCCGCGAACGCATCGAGATAGTCTTTGCCTTCATCATCTTTTACGCGGCAGCCCTCGCCGCTAACAATCGTGACCGGCTCATCGTAGTAGGTTGCTTGCGCGGCAAAGAGGTGTTTTTTTGCGCGGGCGGCGTTGGAGATTTTGCCTAGGAGTTTCATTGTTGAGTGATTCCTTTTGATCGCCCTTCGACAGGCTCAGGGTGGCACCGCGCGCGCCTTTCGTACCCGGCGGCCCTTCGACCCTTCGACCCTGAGGTCGGGATGAGACGGTTAGAACGTTATCAGGAGCATCATTGCGATTGTCAGGGCGGCGGCGGTGATTCCTAGGGTCGTGGTTCGAGCGAATCGAAACCAGCGCCAGAAAATGACGATATCCGCAAGGGTTAGCAGCGTAAGCGTATACCACTGCCAGGTTACGATTCGCGCGGCTTGGCTGTATGCAATCGACCACGCGCCGGCAATGATGATCGCGCATACGAAGGCAATTACGCGATAGCGTATGAGACGGTCGGACCCTCCGTCGGCAAATACGTTTGGCGCCATATCTACTTGTGGCTCGGAAATCCGAGATTCATACCGGCGCTGATTTCGTCCCAGCGGCTCGTAATAACTTTCCCGCGCGTATAAAAGCGAAAGCCGTCCTCTCCGTAAACGTGCAGGTCGCCGAAGAGCGACTGCTTCCAGCCGCCGAAACTGTAGTAACCGACCGGAACGGGAATGGGGACGTTAATGCCGACCATGCCGGCGTCCACTTCGGTTTGAAATGTGCGCGCCGCTGCGCCGCTGCGCGTGAAGATCGACGCTCCGTTCCCATACGGATTGCGACTGATGATCGCAAGGGCTTCGTCTAGGCTCTGCGCGCGCAGATTAACGAGCACCGGGCCGAATATCTCGTCCGCATAAATGGACATCTCGGGTGTGACGTGGTCGAATAACGTGGGTCCGATGAAGAACCCGCGTTCGTGTCCATCAACGCTCAGATCGCGGCCGTCGACGTGCAGAGTAGCGCCGTCGCGCGCGCCTTCTTCGATAGAGCGGCGTATGCGCTCACGTGCGTCGGCCGTTACGACCGGGCCCATGTCGTTCGTGCGATCGTGCCCCGGCCCGACTTTAATGCGGGCGACCCGTTTGCGCACTTCCTGGACGAAGGCGTGACCCGCCGTACCAACCGTAATGGTCGCGGAAATCGCCATGCAGCGTTGGCCTGCGGAACCGTACCCCGCAGAAACCGCGGCGTCCGCTGCGGCCTCCATGTCGGCATCGGGCATGATGACGAGATGATTTTTTGCCCCGCCCAAGGCTTGAACGCGCTTTCCGTGGGCTGCAGCCGTCTGGTAAATGTAACGCGCAACGGATGTTGATCCGACAAAACTCACGGCAGCTACGCCCGCATGCTGTAGCAATGCATCGACCGCGACCTTATCGCCGTGTACGACGTTAAACACGCCTTCCGGTAAGCCGGCCGCTCTAAAAAGATCGGCCAGCATCATTGCCGCGGACGGATCGCGTTCGGAAGGCTTGAGCACAAACGTGTTTCCGCAAGCGATCGCGATGACAAACATCCACGCCGGCACCATTACGGGAAAGTTGAACGGGGTTATTCCGGCGCACACGCCCAATGGTTGACGAATCGAATAGGTATCGACACCGCGCGAAACATTCTCGCTAAATTGGCCCTTTAAGGCCTGCGGAAGCGCACATGCAAAGTCGATCACCTCAAGCGCGCGCGCAATTTCTCCCTCCGCATCGCTTACGATTTTGCCGTGTTCGCTTGCGAGAACGGCTGCAAGGTCGCCGGTGCGTGCGCGGACCAGCTGGCGGAACGCGAATAACACTTCCGCGCGCCTTCCAAGCGGAGTTCGACTCCAGCCTTCGAACGCGGTCGTTGCGGCACGGATGGCGCGATCGACGATGGCAGCGTCGGCAAAACCAACCTGCGCTTGCACCTCGCCAAGCGCGGGATCGAACACGTTGCCAGACCGGGTCCCCTCACCAAAAAACGTCCGGCCGCCGATATGGTGTCCGATGGAACGAAGAGTGGGCGCCTGCATGGCCGCATCTTCTCGCCGTGCCTAGAAGCCACCCCGTATTTCTGTTCGGAGTCAGTAAGCAGGCGTTTACACTGCCTGTTTGGGCGGGTATAGGGTGCCTATGAGCATCATTACCGGTGAGATTGCCCTCTGTTCGTGCAGCGATGCGGTCGAAAACCATGACGCGTTCGGCTGCATGACACAGGATTGCGGGTGTGCGCAGACTCCGGCTCAATTCGAGCAGCAGCAGGCGGTCTTGGCTTCTCTGGACTTTTTGCACTTTTAGAAAAGCGCCAATTGGTCGCTTGCCTGCGCTTCCGGGCCTGCATCGCGCGCGGCCGCCACGAAAGAACACAACAAATTTATCAACGCCATTTGCTCGATCGTCGAACACCGCAAGTCGAGTAGGCGGGGCGAGGCGACCAGAACGGCAAGGCACCGCGCTCTCGAAATGGCGACGTTGAAGCGATTCTTGCTGAAGAGGAATTCGATGTTGCCAGGCATCTCTTCGCTGCTTGACGTTGCCATGGAGAAGAAAACGACGGCCGCCTCCTGTCCTTGAAATTTATCGACCGTGCCGACCCGTACCGCAATGTTGCGTTGCTCGAAGGCGCGAGCGATGCAGCGGCGCTGAGCGTTGTATGGCGTTACGACGAGGATATCGTTTGCCGCGAGCGGACGCGTTTCGCCTTTGTCGTCTATCCAGCGCGAGTGCAAGAGCGTTTCGATCTCGTCGCACAGGCGTTCGGCTTCTTGTGGGGATTCTTGCGCGTTGTCTTCGTGCGCGACCTCGATAAAGCGCAAACCCGCACCGGATAGGCCGGCGGCGGCTTCGACGCGTTGTTGTCGCGTTTGCGGTGCGCTGCGTAAACGGTTCTCGTACACATTGTGCGAGATGAATTCGCAGATTTCGGGATGCATGCGATAGCTCTCGTCCAGGAAGACGCCGTAGAAAGGCGAGACCGTCGCATCTTCGCCCAAAAGATGCTCGAGTGCGGAGGCGCCGATGCCGTCCGGGTGCACGCCCTGCGACACTTGTGCTAATTGCAGCGGATCGCCGAGCAGCACGATGTTGTTTGAACAAGGCGTTACCGCAATCGCATCGGCAAGTGCGATCTGTCCCGCTTCGTCAATGAAGAGGTAGTCCAAAGAACCCGCCAGTTCTTCGCGCGCGAAAAGCCAAGATGTTCCGGCAGCGAGTTGCCAATGAACGGCAGCAAAGTCCCCGTTCTCGGACGTACTTTGCACCATCGGAACGGCGAGCTTTGAGAGGTAGACGGAATCGTCGCCGCTGCCGGCCTTTTGCAGGCCCGAAAACACAACGGCATTTGCGAGCGCGGCCTCTTCGATTTTGTGCAGAAGGTTGTGAATCGCTTGGTGGCTGTTGGAAAGTACGCCGATGCGTTTGCCGTCGCGCAACAGATCGGCGATAACGCGCGCTGCTTTCGTTGATTTGCCGCTTCCGGGCGGACCTTGAATGAAGAGATGCGTGCCGTCCATTGCACGGATGAGGCCGGTAAGGGCATCCGCTGTAGGGCTTTCCGGCTGGACGCGATCGCCGGATGTGCGATCGGCCAGGCGCGGAGGCGTGCGCAGAAGCAGTCCTTCCACGAGGCCGCGTTGGAGCGATCCGGGCTCGCGCGGGTCTTCGTCGAGCCAGGCGCGTGCGATGCGTTCCAGTGAGTCGTCCTGGGCGTCTGTCGGTACGGGACGCCCGGGGATGAGTGCGCGAAGCGCCGCCGCTTCGGCCGTTGTGCCGGCGCGTTTGAGTTGCAGACGGTTGCTTTCGGCGTCGATCGCGATGAGTTCGCCCGCCGCTTTGCGCGTTGCCGGATCGAAAACGGTTTCGCCGATTTTGAGTTTGTACTGTTGATCCGGGAACGAATAGGTATACACGAAGTTGCGCTCAGTCGAACTTCGTTTAAACGGCGCGGCATCGTCGCAGAGTTGCAAACCGCCGATGGCCTCATTGTCGCCGCCGATCAACTCGTCGCGGTTTTCGCACCGGTCGTAGAAAGCCCACCATATTGGCTTTTGTTCGCGGCGGTGGTACTCGAGGAGATGCGCGAGCATCCAGGGCACGCGCCCTTCGAGCTGCTCAGGGTGACACGTGAGTAATCGTTCGCGGAGTTTTTCGCGGTCGTTTAAGGCGCGCTCTTCGCGCTCGCGTTTCGCGCACGAATTGCACGACTGCACCGGTTCGGGATGGCAGAGGGGCCGTGCGGCGCTTTTCTGGTACCACGGGATCGGTCCGTGGGTCGCGATGGCCTCGTCACGCAGTTCAAGCAGCCACTCGCGCAGTAGCCAGGTCGAACGGCAGTCGTCCTGATTGTACTTCTCGATGTCCTCGAGGATGTCGTTGCGCGTTGGGTCGTGCAGCCATGTTTCGTACATGACGATCGAATCGCTGCCCAGTTGTGTTTCGGTTGCGCGTTTCATCTCGTAGAACGCTTCGAGTTTTTTGATGGAGTAGCTGGGTTGTGAAATCACCAAGCCCTGCCGCACAATCGCAAAGAGATCGACCAGCACCTCATCTCGCAGCAGATCGTCGACCTGCGCTTCGCGCGTGCCGTGCAAACCCATCAACCTGCGCAGCGCGACCTTTTCGTACGGCGCGTAGTGGTAGATGTGCATGCCGGGATAGTGCTTGCGACGCTCCGTTACGAAATCGACGAATGCCTCAAATGCCTGTTTTTCTTCGGCCGGAGTGTGTCCCCAAAAGCTGCGGAACGGCTGCGGATCGTCGGGCATGTAGACGCCGAAGAGATATTCCAAACCGCGGCCCGGCATGTAGAGCGGATCGCCCTCCATATCGAAATAAACGTCACCGGGCGCCGGTTGCGGCAACAGCGCAAAGCCCGCTTGTTCGATTTTGGGATCGAGCAGCTCGTAAAAGTACTTCGAACCGTCATGCGTGCCGTTCTTTGAAAACGCTTCGCGCTGCCGGTGTTGCAGGCGCGCTTGGCGCGCTAACACGTTGAACGTCGGCTCGGCCATAGAAAGCGGCCGCTGTTCGAGGGTGGCGAGCGCAAGCGCTGCAAGGGTGGTGATGTCCGAGGCTTCCAGTTTTTTGATTTGGTCGCGGCGGATGCGGGCGACGAGGCTCAGATGGTCCTCATCGTCGCGCTGCTGTCTGCAGCGAACGTCCCACGCGCAAACGTCGCAGTGGCTCACCTTCCACGGATACGTGGGGCGCCGGGTGATGCTTGCGCCTCCGACGCTGCCGGCGAACCGTTTTTTGAGATGTTGATAGTAAGCGCGGTAGTCGTTGACGCGGTGTGATTCTTGGCGGCCGTCGCCCAAGATCGCGTGCATGTGGGTGGGAAGCGTGCCTTGGATTGCCGCGACTTGTTCGCTATAGAAACTCAATTGGATCACGAAATAAGGCTTTGTGTGCAGCGCGAGCTTCGTGTCGGCGACTTCGTAACTCCACGGCCATTGTGCGCTTGGCGTTTCGACGCGCAGCAGAAAATCGGACTTGCCGAGCCAGATACCGTCGTAAAAAACACCCTGATAGATAATGCGTGCGCCGCGTTGCATTGCGGCAGCCGTTGCATCTGCCGCGTCGCGCAAAGTCTGCGCGGAATTTTCAGCGGCCGCTTCGATGGTAACGACGTCATCATAAACGGCCCGCAGGCGTTGCAGATGACGTTTCTCGTGCTCGTTGCCTTTGCCGGCGATGAGTTCGGCTTGCGCGGATTTCGGCGGCCGTGCAAGTTTGCCGAGCGCAACGCGTTGCTCGAGACGCACGAGGTGCTCGCACTCCAGGAAGTTGTTGAGATCGGTCGCTGAGAACGTCAGCCGCCCGTCAAGCAGTTGCAACGAGTGCGGGCTCCTTTGAATACCTGGGCTTGAGAAACTCAAGGAGGTCTTCGACACGGGTTCCGCGCTCCATCTGTGCATATCTTTCCAAACACGCATCGAACACATGGCGCGTAACGATAACGTCGGCCATGGCGCGGTGCGCGAAGCGCCCCCGCAATTCGGGTGGATCGATGTTGAAGAAACGTCGCAGCGTTTGATTTTTGTGATTCGGCGCATCCGTGCACACTTTTACGGCGAGACGCCACGAACACGCGACCGGACGGAAACGCAGGGAGGGCAGAAATCCCAAATCGAAGCGCGCGTTATGAGCGACGATGACCGCGCTGCGAACGAGCAATTGCAGATGCGGAAGCACCTCATCCAAACGAGGTGCTCCCGCAACGCACGCGTTCGAGATGCCGTGAATCGATGTTGCAAATGGGGGAATCCGCATCACCGGATCGATCAGTGTCTCGAAAGCAGCAACGGTTCTTCCGGCGCGAACCACCATGCAAGCGACTTCGACGACGGCACAGGTGGTGGGGGAAATGCCGGTCGTCTCGACGTCGAGGAATGCAAAGGTGGCTTCTGCCAGGGGGGTTCCGTCCATGGAAGGAGTGTGCGCGACGACAGTGCCACATGGGTGGCATTCCTTTTGGCGCCACCCGCTTTACGGATCGGCGGAAGCCAAATTCACGAGCTTGTCGCGCTCGGCTTCCGCGGAGCGAAAGGTCGCAACAACGGAGCAAAACGCATCGGAGAGCGCATCGCGCTCTTTGGCCACGCGTGCCGGAACGGACGTTTGCGTGATGACCAAAGAAGGCACGCGCGGATGATGTCCGCCTTCTTGCGCCTGCGCGAGTTGCGCTTGAACGGCGGGGCCGAGCAGGAATGGGACCAAAAACGCAAGCGAACGCGGGTCACGCGCGCGAAAAACGTAGAATTCCGTCGAGCAACAAATCTGCGCGCCGCGAAACCGGTCGAATAGTTCCCGGTCCACGAAAGCGACTTGGCGCAAATACGGACGCAGCCGCGAAATGATAACGTCTCCGGGCAGCAGACGCTTTTTGCGGCTTTGAATGTTTTGGCTCACGTGCAAAGCGCGGTTTGAAATAAAACCCTCCGCGGCATTCGTCGTATCCAGGCTGACAAACGGGCCCGGCTCGCCGGTGCGCACGTAGTCCGAAGGTATGTCTGCGATATCGTCAATTCGAATCGCGCCGGCGTCGCGGGACGTCGCTCGCGAGTGCCGCTCGGGAGCGAGTGTGAGATCGCCATCCAGCATCGCGGATCGCGCGGTTGCCGGCTCGTTCCGGTATCGTGATGCGATCTCGCTGAGATCGCAAAGACCGGTGAGTTGACCGCGGGAATTCTTTCCGTCCCGAGCGCTCTGCGCAAAAAAGATCGCCGTCGTGCTTCCATTTCGCGGAGTTGTCCGCTTGCGCGCTAGCAGCACGTTGGCCTTTTGATGGGTGTGCGGTAAGAACGTATGCCGGCCGAGCCCGATGACTGCCAGCACGTCGGTCTTTTCGAGTAGCCACGCGCGAATATACCGGGTCGCCGCACCCGCAAATTTGCTGTGCGGCAACACGATCGCGAGTCTGCCGCCGGGACGCAGCATCTTGATGCAGCGTTCGAGAAAAAGCACGTCCCGTTCGATGCGGTTGCGGCCGCTCGCCAGTTCGAATTCGCCGAGCAGTTTACGGTCGAGGATTTCGCCGGCGAAAGGCGGGTTCGTTAGCACAACGTCGGCTAGCGTGCCGTTCGGCACGCGTAGACTGTCCGCTACTTGAATGGATTGCGGATCACCACCGCGCGCGGCGATCCGAAGCCGCGCTATAAGAACGGCACGCCGGTCGATGTCGTAACCGCGCACAAACTTGACGCCGGCCTCGCGAGCGCTGTTGAGAAACGCGCCCGAACCGCACGCCGGATCGACCACGATTTCGTTTGGGGCGGGCGCGGCGAGTGCGATGCAAAAATCGACCACGTAACGCGGGGTAAAAAACTGGCCTTTCTGCCCTTTGGACGTGTGCGTGATCAGCGTTTCAAAGAGCGCGTCCAGCGATTCCCCCGCCTGTGAAAGGCAAAACTGCGCGAGCAGTTCTCGGCAATGTTGTAACACGACTGGGTCGAGCGCACTCTGGCCGGGATCTTCGATGATCGTCAGCAACGCCGGGTTGCCGGTTTCCGCAAAAAGCTGCGCGGTGACGAGCCGGCAGGCCTCATCGAAGACGTCTGCACCGGAACTTGCGAGTATGAGCTCTTCCATACGCAAAAACACGGACGGAAAATCCGCAGGCTTGCGCGCGAGTCGCTTGGACATAGCTCACGTGCTTCGCGGGTCTGCGGGGTGACACTTTTCGGATTGGCGAAGAAGCGCGGCATGCTCTGGATTCTTCTGGCAACCGTCCTCTCCACCGCGCCACCCGTTCGCGCTGATGTCTTACTTTCGGCGGGTCATCAGGGCCGGCCGCAGAGCTGTCCGTATTTTCCCAAGCATAAGTGCAACCTCGGCGCCGCAGGCGAGCGCGAACGCACGCCCGTTGTCGTAAACGAAGCAGCGCGTCTGTTGCGCCTGCAAGGCGTGAGCGTCATCGTCGAGCCGGCAGACTTTGAAGGGCAATTCGAGGTGAAGGACGCGGTCTTCGTGCACTTCGACGGCAACGCGACGCCGTGTGCGAGCGGCGCGTCGATCGGGTATCACCGGCCGCAGGACCGAGATGCGGCAAACGCGTGGCGCGCGCTCTATTCAAAGTACTGGAAATTTCGTTTTCAACCCGACAATTTCACGACGAACCTCAGCAACTACTACGGCTTCCGGCAGGTCAACGCATCGGACGCGGCTCTCGTGCTGGAGTTCGGGGAGTTGAGCTGCCCCGCACAGTTCGCGTGGCTTTCGCCGCGCATCGAATGGTCGGGCCGACTGCTCGCGGAGTTTTTGCTCGAGCGTCTCAAACGATAAGGACGGCAGCCGGGAGAGTTTTCTCGTCCAAGCATGGAGATTGGGCATTCGTAGCAAAACCAAAACGCATGCGCAGTCTTTTTATCGCTCTGGCTTTTATTTTGCTCGGCGCGACCGCACCGACGCCGAGTCCTTCGCCAAGCCCCTCACCGAGCCCAACCCCGGTGCCTTCGCCGCTCGCTCAACTGAGTTTTAGAAACGTCGGCCCGGCCACCGCCGGAGGCCGGATTAGTTCCGCCGTGGGCAGCGAGCGTGATTCTGCGCTCTACTATATCGGAAGTGCGGGCGGCGGAGTTTGGAAGACGACGAACGCAGGCGTCGATTGGACTCCCGTTTTTGACGATCAGAAGATTGCGTCGATCGGGGCCGTGGCAATCGACCCGGCATCGGACGCGGTCGTGTGGGCCGGAACCGGCGAATCGAATCCACGCAACGACGTTTCGCCCGGCGGCGGCATTTTCAAATCCACCGATGCGGGCAAATCTTGGAAGCTGATGGGTTTGGCGGGAACGCGTCACATCGGCAAAATTTCTATCGATCCGCGCGATTCCAAGTCCGTGGTGGTCAGCGCACTCGGTGACCCGTTTGCGGATAGCACCGAGCGCGGCATCTACCGGACGACCGACGGCGGCACGACGTGGAGTAAGGCGTTGTATTTAGGCCCGGCGAGCGGCGGATCGGATATTGCGCGCGCGCAAAAAGAGCCGGGTCTCATGCTGGCCGGCATGTGGCAATTTCGCCGCACCGGCTGGTCGTCGCAAAGCGGTGGGGATCAGGACGGCCTGTTTCGTTCCCGGGACGGCGGTGCAACGTGGGAACGCCTTAGCGGTCACGGTTTGCCCACGGATACGATCGGGCGGATCGCCGTTGCAATTGCGCCCTCCAATCCGAGGCGCATGTATGCAACCATTCAATCCAAGCAAGGCATTTTATGGCGCTCGGATGACGGCGGCGATTCGTGGCAGCTTATCTCGAACGATACGTGGATCAACGAGCGTCCGTTTTATTTTAGCGAACTCGCCGTCGATCCCACCAACGCCGACCATCTGTTTTCCGAGTCCGTTCGTTTAAATGAAAGCAACGACGCGGGAAAAACCTGGCACCGCCGCGACAAGCGTATGCACGGCGATCATCACGGACTGTGGATCGCCTCCGACGGGAAACGCATTATCGAGATGAACGACGGCGGCCCGGCATTCTCTCTGGACGGAGCGGCTACGTGGAATATGCGCGATAACGTACCGATCGGCCAGCTGTATCACATCGGTTGGGATCGCGGCAATCCGTACCGCATCTGCGCCCCCTTACAAGACAACGGTGGCTGGTGCGGGCCGAGCAACTCGTTGCAGGGCTCGATTCCCTCGGCGGCGTGGGAATATGCCGGCGGCGGCGATGCCATTTACGTACAACCCGATCCGAACGACCGTCGCAACGTGTGGGTGACGAGCGCCGGCAGCAATAACGCCGGCGACACCACGGTCTTTAACGAAGACACGAAACAAACGGCGGAAGTCTCGCCCGTGCTGCGCGACCAGAACGTCGTGCCGCCCTCGCAACTGCCGTACCGCCTGAACTGGGAAACCCCGCTCGCCTTCGACCCCTTCACGCGCAACCTCGTCTACGTTGGCGGCAACGTGATCTTTGCAACCCGCGATCGCGGGCACTCGTGGAAAGTTATCAGTCCCGATCTCTCGCGCAATGAAAAATCACACCAAAAGATGACGGGCGGCGTTACGCTCGACGGTACGGGTGCCGAAACGGCCGACACGATTCTTTACATCGAACCGTCGCGCGTTTCGCGCGGCGAAATTTGGACCGGCAGCGACGACGGCGTGATGTATCTTACCCGTGACGGCGGCAAGCATTGGCAAAACGTCACGCCTGCGGGCATCGTTCCGTTCGGGCGATTCGGCAGCATTTCGGCGTCGGTCCGTAGCGCGGGCACGGCGTACGCGATCTACGATGCGCACATGACGGGTGACAAAACGCCATACGCCTATAAGACGACCGATTTCGGAAAAACGTGGACGCGCATCACGAGCGGTTTGCCTGCCGGGCAATACGTTCGCACGATTCGTGAAGACCCGAAAAATACGAACGTGGTGTATTTGGGAACCGAGTTCGGGTTGTTTGCTTCGACGGATCGTGGCGGCCACTGGCAGCCGTTCCAGCAGAACCTGCCTCCCGCTTCAGTTCGCGACATTCAGATTCAGCCGGATTTCAACGACTTGCTCGTTGCAACCCATGGGCGCGACGCGTGGATACTCGACGACCTTACGCCCTTCCAGCAACTCCAACGCGCGCGAAGCGCGACCGCTCATGTCTTTCCGGTTCGGCGTGCATACTTGTACGAAATTCATGGCGGCAACAGTTCGAGCACGTTTCTCGGCGCCGGCGACGACCCGTCGTACGGCGCCATTATTACCTTCTATTTGAAGACGCCCGCCAAAGCAAACCCGACGGCGGAAATACTCGATTCCCGCGGGCGAGTCGTGCGCCGTTTTACCACCCACCTCGAAGATGGTAAATCCGTTCCGGATATGAGCAATCAAGCGGGTCTAAATCGCTTTAATTGGGATTTGACCGAAGACAAACCCGTACCGTGGAACGACGCCCCGGATTGGAATCAATTCAACTCCGGTCCGGTCGTCGTACCCGGCCACTACACTGTTGTCGTGCATGCGGGCGCGAACGCGCTGCGCAGCGGCATCGAAGTTGCGACCGATCCGCGCGAGCGCGGATTGGGGATGAACCATCCGGCACGCTACGCGCTCGAACACCGCTTAGCGACGTCGTGGTCGCGCATCGATCGCGCGCTCAACACCCTGACTGCGGTGCAAACACAAGCCGATGCCCGCAAGACGGCACTCGCCAAGACATCGCCCTCGGATCCGATGCTCGCGCAGCTCGATTCAGTCAAGGCGCGCGCGGCGGCCTTGCAAGCGACGATTACCTCCAATCCACGCGCCGATCAGGACAACGACTTTCTGCGAGACATCCTTCGCGAGCGAGTCCAATCGCTGCTCTTTACGTTCGACACGTTCCGCGCACCGACGCAGGAACAGGTGCGCGAAACGCACGTTGTGGAAGCGCTCGAAGCGGACCGCCTCCACGCGGTGGATTTGTTTGTCAATTCGGACGTTCGTGCGATAAACGCTGCGTTGCGCAAGAAGCAGTTGGCACCAATCACCTAAGCCGCAAAGCGCGACCGGAATTCCTCCGGTTTGAGGAGGCCGAGTTTAACGAGCCGCGCGCACGGGTTCGCGCGAGTATTTCCGCGCCGGGCGCCTTCGTAAACGTCGCGAGGTCGTCGCAAAAATTCTCGATGACACGCATGATGAGTCGCAAGGCCTCGCTTTGAAGCTGCTCCGCGTTGCGTTCTTCGTCCGGCAGGCTCGCCCAGATGGCGCCCGCCGCCTCGCGCATCAAAGCGTCGATTCGCAAGACCGGATTGTTCCAGTTTGGTTGACAAAATATACCCCTTTCTCATGGTTGCCCGCAGATCGTATGCAGGGCTGGTGCCAACAGTATGGCAAAGTGTGGAACCGATGGTAGAAATTTTCTACCGCTATCGCGTGCATCCGAACCAAGCCAAGGCATTTGAGCACGCTTATGGTTCGACCGGCCCGTGGGCGGCGTTGTTTTCTCGGCATCCGGGATACCGTCGTACGCGGCTTTTTGCGCACAAGGCCGATCCGTCGATTTACATCACCGTCGACGTGTGGGATTCCAAAGAACAGTGGGATGAATTTCGGCGCGTTTTTGGCACGCAATACGCGCAGCTGGATAAAGATTTCGCAATGCTCAAGTTGGAAGAACATCTGCTCGGCTTCTACGACGGCTCCGAAAACGCGAAGCCGCCGCCCGTCGATGAACTCGAGTAGCCAAGAGTCCGTACCGGCATGAAGCAGGAGCGAATTCCATGGATTTTGGCGGGGCTGACGCTGGCTTTTCACCTCGCCTTCAACTCCCGTTACGGTTTTTTTCGCGACGAGCTCTACTTCATTATTTGCGGCCGTCACCCGCAGTTTGGATACGTGGATCAGCCACCGCTCGTTCCGCTCTTAGCGGCAACCTCGCAGTCTTTTGGCATTTCATTATTTGCTTTGCGTTCGGTGGCTGCGTTATTTGCGGCCGCGGCCGTCTTCGTAACCTGCCGCCTCGTCATCGAACTCCATGGAAAAAGTTACGCGCAGGTTGTGGCGGCAACCGGCGTAGCGCTCGCGCCTATTCTGGCAACTTTCGGCGTGCTCGTGTATCCGGATATGGTACAGGTTTGGGCATGGCCGCTAATGACGCTATATCTCGTTCGTCTTCTCGGCGGTGCCAGTCCGCGCTGGTGGCTGGCGGTAGGCGCTCTTCTCGGCCTTGCGCTCCAGAGCAAATACGTCGCGGTGTTTTTTGCTGCCGCGATTGTTTTTGGACTCGCGCTAACGGAAAGCCGTCGTATTCTTGGAACGCGGTGGCTGCTCGGTGGCGCACTCGTGGCTGCAATCATTGCATTTCCGAACTTCTTGTGGCAAGCTCAGCACGGTTTTCCGATGGCCGAATTGCTTCGCAATTCCCAACAGGGAAAAAACGTGGTGCTCGATCCGGCGAGCTATCTGCTGCAACAGTTGATCATCACCAATCCGGTTCTATCCATCATTTGGCTCAGCGGGCTTTCGTGGACTTTCGTGCGCCCGAATTTGAGATGGCTGGGCATCGGTTCGATTGCCTTACTGACGTTGATGATCGTCTTGCACGGCAAAGACTATTACGGATGCGCGATCTATCCCGCGCTGTTTGCGGCGGGCGGCGTGGCAATTGAAGCCGCGACGAAGCGCGCGGCGTTCATGCGCCCGCTTACCATCGCCGTCGCCATTTGCGCCGGCGCCGTGCTCGTGCCGCTGGCCGTGCCGACTCTCTCGGAAGAACATTTTCTTGCGTACATCAAAACGCTGCAGATCGTCGCGCCGAGGCCCTCGGAGCATCACCGCCAATCCGTTCTTCCACAAACCTACGCCGACATGCACGGATGGCCCGAGTTGGCGGCAACGGTTGCGCGCGTGTACGCAACGCTGCCGCCGGATGAGCGCCGGGTAGTAATCATTAAAGCGTCTAATTACGGCGAAGCGTCGGCATTGAATTTTTTCGGACCTAAATACGGGCTGCCTACAACCATAAGTTCGCACAATCAGTACTTTCTGTGGGGACCACCTTCAACCGGCGGCGATGTGCTCATTGACGTCAACGGCGATTGCGGTGCATCGCTTCAGGTCTACCGCCGCGCCGTACGGGCCGCCGTGTTCTCGGCGCGGTACGTCATGCCGTATGAAGATCATCTTCCGATCATGGTGTGCCGCGGAGTAAATCGGCGCATCGAGGACCTGTGGCCCCGGCTTAAAGACTATAATTAGCGAGCAGAAGACTGCCACCCAGCTGGCACTCGCCTCGTGCACAATGCGGGCATGGAGAGCTATTTGATCGGCGGGGGCGCGGTTCTCGCGACCGGCGCACAAGCAAGCATCACGCGTGCCACGATGCACGCCCAACTTCGGCACGTGGGCGATGAGGTGCGGGGAGCGCTGATCGATTTCGAAAGCGGCTCGCTAGAGGACGTGCGGCGGCTGGTGGCCCTGGGCTCCGCCATAACCGCCGAGCATTTTGAGGCCGCCGTTACGCCGAAGTTGCTCGCGACCGGCGTTTGCGGGTTGGCCGACGTTGCCGCAATCTTGGCCGCCGCGCTGCAGATCTCGTGCGTTCATCTCTTTGCGCGGTGGGCGCCGGACGACAAGACCGTCGACGCCCTGCGCACTTCGGGCGTGGAATTGCGGATGCATCCGCTCGAGGCGATCGTTGCGGCGGCCCTCGTAACCGAATACCGCTTCACGGTCTGGTCCGGCACCCGGGCCGCTTAAGGACGCCTCACAGGGCGGCTTCAGCCAAGCATGGGTGAATAAAGGGATGATGACCGCCAAATCGCGCGTCGCCGTCGTGGACGATGATCGTTATATCCGTGAAATGCTCGAGCTCGGCTTGGCCCGCGAAGGCTTTGCCGTGCGTACGGCTGCGGATGGCGCGCAGGCCCTCGCACTCGTTAAAGAGTGGGAGCCCGAAGTGATCGTGCTTGACGTGATGATGCCCAAAATCGACGGATTCGCGCTCTTACCTATGCTGCGCCAAGTTTCGCAGGCGCCGATTCTGATGCTCACGGCTAAGGGCGAGCTTGCCGACAAGGTCACCGGGCTGTCCAGCGGCGCAGACGATTATTTGGTAAAACCCTTTGAATTTGAGGAGTTGATCGCGCGTCTTAGCGCGGCCTTGCGGCGGCCGCAATTGATGGAAGATGACTCGTTGCGCTGGCACCAGTTTTCGCTGAACCTAAGTACGCGCCAAGTTTTCCGCGCCGATCAAGCCGTGGACCTCACGCAGCGCGAATTCGAATTGCTCGCCGTCTTCATGCGCGAACCGCGCCGGGTCTTCAACAAAGAACACCTGCTCGAACTGGTGTGGGGCCACGATTTCGAAGGGGGCACCAACATCGTCGAGACTTACATTTCTTACCTGCGTAATAAGCTCGACCGGCCCAACGAACCGTCGCTTTTGCGAACAGTTCGCGGCGTAGGGTATGGGCTTGCGTAACAGCCTCGCCTCGCGCCTCGCGACGCTGTACGCGTTGATGCTTAGCGTTATCGTAATCGTCGTCATTCTCGCTTCATCGGTCGCACTCGTGTTTAAGCTCGGAGCGCTGACGGGCGACATCGTTATCTCAAAACACGAAGAGGCCCGCTCTTTGGCCGACCAATATCGCGCCAGCGGAAAATCCTTAAAACAAGCGGCGCCGATGATCGTCCAGCAATTGAGCGGAATCGGTTTGCGCATTGCCATCTACGACAGCACCGGACGATTTCTCGCCGGCGACCGGGAGTTGCGTCCGCGCTTTTTAAGCCAATTAACGGCCCGCCAAGGGCCCGGTTCGGCTTCCGGGATTAGCAGCACGCTGCTCAACGCCGTCGTTCCGAAGCGGATGAAAAGCACGCAGATCTACATCTATAACAGCCCGGCGGGCCTTTTCGGCCTGCCGGTTTCGACGGCCGACGGTAAGCCTTCAACCTTCTCCGCGTTTCCGCTCGCGATGCAGACGCCGCGCGCACGTCGTCCAACGAGCGTCTCCCAGCTCGTCTTGCACGAGATATTGCCGCGAACGAACAGCGCCCGCGAGGAGCCGCGCGATCTTGCGATGATTAATGGCGGTTTCGTGGCATTCGCGGCTTCTTGGGCGCTTATTACGGTGGCGCTTGTCCCCTATTGGAAATTTATCATCACAATCGGCGTTTTGGCTGTTGCCCTATCCTGGCTTTTAGGATGGCAGTTCTCCAAACAGGCGTTGCGTCCGCTGCAGGATGTGACGGATGCGCTGCGTGCGCTCGCGCAGGGCGAATACGCTCAACAGCGGTTCGTGCTGGCAAGCGGTGACGAAATGGCGGCGTTAACGGCCGCCTATAATGATGCCGCCGCCAACGTTTCGGCCTCGATGGACGAGCGGCGCCGCACGGAAGAGCGAATGCGTCAGTTTGTTGCGGATGCGGGACACGAACTGCGAACGCCCTTAACGGTCATCGCCGGCTACATCGACGTGCTGCGCCGCGGCGCCGTTCAAGAACCCACGGTTGCCAAACAAATTCTCAATACGATGGCAATTGAAAAAGAGCACATGCGAGCGCTGATCGACCGCCTCATGCGCCTGGCTCGCCTGGATGCCGAAACACCGCCCGTCAATGCTCCGTTCAGCGTTGCGGATTTGCTGCGCAAACAAGTGGATACCGCGCATCGCTTGGACCCCGGTTTAGCGATCGATTACAGCGTGGATGGCGCATCGGAAATCGTTGCGGACCGCTCGGAAATCAGTGAAGCCCTCTGGAATATCGTCGAGAACGCGATTAAATACGCGCCGGCGGCGCCGATTCATTTGAGCGCCTTCCGGGACAACGGGAAGACCGCCATCGTCGTGCGCGACGAGGGGCCGGGCATGACCGATTCGGAACGCCATCACGCATTTGAACGTTTCTATCGTGGTGACGTACGCGGTGAAATATCGGGCTCCGGACTTGGTCTTGCAATTGCCAAACGCGCGATCGAACGCGCGGGCGGCGACATCACCATTGACAGCACGCCGGGCCATGGTACATCGGTAACAGTAAAGGTATAAATGCAACTCCGTCTTTTATGCGCGCTTCTCGCGGGCTTCTTAGTGCTGACGTCGGTCCCGCTCGAAGCCGCGGCGCAAACCGACAGCGGACAAATCGTCATCACGATTACCGACAGCAGCGCGGCCAAAGTCCCCGTTCCGCTGGCCCGCGTTTTGCTGGATGGGCCGGTGATGACGAGCGAATATTCCGGAAACAACGGAGCGGTAAAATTTACCGATGTGCCAGACGGAATTTATCGAGCGCGCGTTTTTAAGGGCGGTTACCAATCGGTAACATCCGAACAGTTTGAAGTTTCCAAGGGTCGCGTCGTCAGTGTCGCCATCGTCCTGGCCGCAAGTGAGAATCTCAAAGAAATCGGGAGCGTGACCGTCCATTCCTCGGCGACGGTCTCAACGTCATCCGTCACCGACGCAAGCACCCAGCGAAAACTTTCCGGTAATCTCGCGGACGCGCTCAATAAGCTTTCCGGCGTGAGCGTCGATACGTCCAGTTCTGAGGGCGACAGCACGCAAACGGTGTCGCTGCAGGGGCAAGATGCGAGCCAAACATCGTTGACGCTGGATGGTGTGCCGCTCAATGCTCCGGGTTCGGCCGGGAACTTGGGTTCGCTGAGCACGGATTTATTTCGCGGTGCGTCTGTCTCGAAGGGACCGCAAGCCGGAGCGCTCGCCGGTGGCGTGAACTTTCGCACGCTGGAACCCACGCTTGCGTGGCAAGGCACGAGCACGCTGAGCGCCGGGTCGTACGGCAAGTACAACTGGTCGTTCGGCGGATCGGGATCGATCGGTAAGCTCGGCATTGCGGTGCAGCATGCAGCGCGCACCACACCGAGCCTTGCTAACGCCATGACCTTCTCCGATGCCAGCGGTTTACGCTACGAACACGATGCCGTCAATCACAATACCGGCGATTTGGTGAAACTGCGCCTGAACGCCGGCAACGCGCAGACGTTAACCGGCACGTATGTTGATGCGAACGTGGCAAACGATCTGATTTGTTTGGAAGTTACCGGTGCGCTGCCGTGCGGATACGGCCCCGGGAACACCTCGTCCAGCCATTTTCAATTACTTTCGCTCACCGACAGTGCGTTGATCGGGCAGACGGCGCTCCAAGCGGCAATTTTTCAGACCTCCGTTAAGTTCGATCGCGACCTCCTAAAGCGCGTACGCGACGGCATTGCGGACCCGACGGGGTCGTTTACGGACACGAGCAACCGCGGGATCTCTCTGAGCGCATTACTGGCCGCCCGCGAACGGCACACGATTAGCATTGCCGCACTCGTGAATTCATCGTCGACGACGGTAACGCCGTTCGTGCGACGCACGTCGATTTACAATAACGGCAGCCGTACGAGCAACTATTCGAGCCTCACCCTTACGGACTCCATTCAATCCAGCACCAAACTCAAACTCTCCGAGCGCATCGGTTTCAGCCAGGCGTCGAACGCCCATGCATCGCTGCTCGGTGGCGTCACGGCGAGTTGGTCGCCCACGCAGACGGATCTCTATACCGCGTCGTACAGTCTGGGCGGCGCGCCCGGGCATGCGGGGCCACCGGGAAACTTTTCGGACCCCTCGTCGCTGCGGTTCGACTGTGACGGCAACATCGCATACGGCACGGCACCGGGCGACGTGCCGGGAACAAGCTCATCTACGGACGCCCGCCTCAATTGGCAGCACCGGCTTAAACGCGGTGTGGTGACGACGTC
>JALZBM010000062.1 GCA_030947385.1 Vulcanimicrobiota bacterium | reverse complement strand
GGCCCGACCTGCGCATCGAGGGCGTCTTCTCGCACCTCGCGTCCGCCGAAGAACTGGACTCGCCCTTTACGCTCGCGCAACTCGCAACGTTCGAAAAAGCGCTCGCGCCGGTTCAAACGCAGTTGCAAGACCGCTCGCCGCGGCCGCTGCAGCATCTTGCCGCTTCCGCTGCAGCGATGTTATGGCCGCAGACGCGGCTGGACATGGTACGCGTCGGCATCGCCGTGTACGGATTGTGGCCCTCGCCGCGCACCCGCCAAGCGATGCAGTCCAGCGGCCTTGAGTTAGAGCCGGCGCTCACATACACCACGCGCATCGTAGCGATGCGCCAAATTGCCGCCGGCGACGCCGTCGGATACGGCACGACGTTTCATGCCCCGCAAGCCCTGCGTATCGGCATCTTGCCCGTGGGCTATGCCGACGGTATTGCGCGCCTGCTCTCAAATACAGGCGCATTTCTGGTCCGCGGTACGCGGTGTCCGATCGTAGGCCGCGTCTGCATGAACATGACGATCGTCGACCTCTCGGCGTTGCCGCAGGCCGCGGTCGGCGATACCGTCACCCTTATCGGTCGTGACGGCGATTCATCGGTAACTGCCGACGATTGGGGGGATTGGGCGCAGACCATCAACTACGAAATCGTTACGCGGCTCCCGCCGGAGATTCCACGCGCGTACGAGTAAGGAACGGTGTTGCTATTGACTCCATTTGCTACAACCAAGGGGATGGAAGCCACCGCAACGCCTTACGCCCACCGGGTTGCCTTCGCGGCAGAGTTGCCGCAGATCGCGCAACTCTGGCTGGCAATGTTTGAAGCGGTTGGAAAACACCGCGAATCGGATTTCGCGCCGGATTGGCGCGAGCGCTTCGCCGATTACTGCGCGAAGCGCATGCAGGCCGGCGAACTTCGTTACTTCGTCGTTGAAGATACCGGCGCGATCGTCGCGTGCGCGGGTGCGTTGATTCGCGACGGTTACCCGATGGAAATTCACGGAATTCGCAACGGTTATATTTTTGGGGTCAGCGTGCAGCCGGAGATGCGCGGCCGGGGTCTTGCTACGGCACTTACCGGTGCCTGCGTACATTGGCTTACGCAGACGGGCGTAGCGCGCATATCGCTGCACGCTTCACCGTTCGGACGCCCGATCTACGAACGGATGGGTTTCATCCCGACCAACGAAATGCAGCTACCTAAAACGGTCTAATTTGCCGCGATAACCAATCAACTGACGCTAAAATCGTAACCCAGATCACCAGAAGCGGGAGCCATGGCGTTTAGCCCGCCGCCTTGATCGCTTCGGCCAGATCGATGGTCTTTTCGTAAAGCGACCGCCCAACGATGCACGAATCCACGTTCGCCGGAACGGCCGCTTTGAGCGCTATGATATCGCTGACCGAATGCGCTCCGCCACTTGCGGTAACGGTGACGTCGCCGAGTCCGGCAATCGTTTTGAGCGCTTCGATGTCGAAGCCGCTGCCGGTGCCGTCCCGCCCGATTTCGGTATGAATGACGCGTTTGACGCCCCACATGATAACCCGTTTAATGAGCGCATCGCGATTCATGACCGTCGCGCTTTGCCAGCCGCGCACGGCGACCATGCTGCCGCGCGCGTCGATGCCGGCGATCACTTTGTCGCCGAGCCGGCCGATGATATTGCGCGAAATCCGCTCGTCTTCCACGAGAACGGTTCCGAGGATGACGAATGCGGCGCCGGCGTCCAAGCGGCGCTGTGCGATCTCAACGTTGCGAATGCCACCGCCGGTTTCGACCGGAATCGACACGGCGGAGCAAATGTCGGCAATGGCTTTGTCGTTCTCGCCGGATCCGAATGCGCCGTCAAGATCGATGACGTGAAGACGCTGCGCGCCGGCAGCCGCAAACGCTTTGGCCCGCGCAACGGGATCGTCATCGTACTGGGTCTCCCGATCGGGGTCGCCCTGTTGCATGCGAACGCATTTGCCCGCACGTAAGTCGATCGCCGGAATCACAATCATAGGCGCCTTCGGTGCGGCGCCGCGCGGTCGGTTTCCTCTTGGGGCGCGGTGCGGCCTTAGTTCTTGCCGTTACCCCGCAGTTCGATCGGCACGAACGGATGCACTTCGGGGCCGGAATACGTGGCTTGCGGACGGATCAGCCGGTTGTCTTTGAGTTGCTCGAGCACGTGCGCGCTCCAGCCCGCGATGCGTCCGCAGGCAAACATGCACGTGAATTCGTCGCCCGGGATTCCCAAGCTAAAGAGCGTCGGCGCCGTGTAGAACTCCACGTTTGCATAAATGCGTTTGCCCGGTTTCTGTTCTTGCAGCACGGTATTAGACGCATCTTCGAGCGCGCGCGCAAGCGCGTACCACTTGGGATCGGTAACGGCGCCCAGCTCTTTGGCCATTTCTTCCAAATGCTGCGCGCGTGGGTCGCGTACTTTGTATTCGCGGTGGCCCATGCCCATAATCCGTTCGCCGCGGCCCAGCAGTTCGCGAACGTACACGAGCGCCCGTTCGGGCTTCCCGATTTCAACGAGCATGTTCATCACTTTGCTCGGCGCGCCGCCGTGCAAGTCGCCTTCGAGCGTCGCAACCGCTGCCGTTATTGAGGCGTACATATCCGCGCGCGTGGATGCCGTAACGCGGGCCGAAAACGTCGAGGCGTTGTACGAATGATCGGCGAGCAACACAAGATAGGTGTCGAGCGCGTCCTCCTCAACCTTGCTCGGCACGGAGCCGGTACGCATATAGAGAAAATTCGCGGCCTGCGTGAGGTCGTGGCGCGGTTCGATGGGTTCCAGGCCGCGACGGATGCGGTCCCATGCGGCGACGATCGTGGGAAACTTCGCGAGCAATTCGGTCGCGGTGTGAACGTCGGAAACGTGTTCGCCCGTCAGACCGACCGGCGAGAAAAGCGCGAGTCCCGAAACGCACGTCCGCAGTACGTCCATCGGCCACGCGGTGCGCGGAATGACCGCCATCGCGTTGAGTAAGGGCTCCGGCAGCATGCGGTGGGTGGCAATTTCTTTGCGGAACGTGGAGAGTTCCGTCGCGTTCGGCAGCTGGCCGTAGAGCATGAGATGCGCGACTTCTTCGAAACACGCATTGGGAGCGAGATCGTGAATATCGTAACCGCGGTAGGTGAGGCGTCCGAGTTCCCCTTCGACGTTGCTGAGATCGGTATGTCCGACTACGACGCCTTCAAGGCCGGGATCGACGACGGTGTGTGGGGGCAGTGGAGGCCTCCGGAAAAAAGTAGGGATTTTTGGGGGGTGCCCATCTTAGGGACGGGACCTAGAATTTGAGGGCAAAAGGCGATTTCCATGCATGGCCGCAAAAGGAGCGCGAATGGAACCGTTGGACTTAACAAAAATGCCGCCGCGCGCCCCGCGCTTAGAGGTCGACGGGCTCGCTTACCTGCCCCGAACGATCGACAAGCTGCGCGCCACCTTACCCGGCGGCAACCGCGGTTTATACAACCTTGAGGGATGGAGCCGGCGGATGATGGACGCCGTCGGCGTTACCGAGGAGCAGATGCTCGCGGCCGTTGCGAGCGCGCAAAGCGACGAAGAGGTGGCGGCGTGGCTGCACGCTCACGCGCGAATGGAAAAATACGCCGAATTTACGTCCTATATTTTCAACTACCGCGTTTGCGATGCGCGCGCGAACGATCCGCAAGGCTATCCCCAGCGTTATCCCATCGCCGCCGAACGCCCCGACATCGTATATCACGCCGACTTACTGGTCGCCGACGACCAAGCGCTGTTCTCGAAACGCTAAACTGATAGCAGCGCGGTGTCGACGCGCTTACCGCCGAGCATAACGAACGACGGCCGTTCGATCGCGCGAATGTCGGCGCTCGGGTCGCCGGGCACGGCGATGATGTCCGCTAGTTTCCCCGGAGCGAGGCGTCCGCGATCCGGCGTTCCGAGCAAGTCGGCACCGTTGCTCGTGGCGGCGCGCATGACGTCAATCGGCCGCATACCCATATGCACGAGCAAGGCAAAATCGCGATTGTTTTCTTTGTGCGCAAAGACGCCGGCGTCGGTGCCGTAGGTAATCTTCACGCCGCTCCCGATCGCGCGCTGCATGCCTTCGTTGCGCAAATCTCGCGCAAGCTCGGCCTTTTGCACGCTGCCCGGTGGAATGCGGTTGGGATTGCCGGGTTGCAAAATCGAATCGAGCGCCCAAATCGTCGGAACCAAATGCGTTCCGCGTTGCGCCATGGCATGCAGCGTCTTCTCGCTGACTCCGGTGCAATGCTCGACGGAGTGGACGCCGCCTTCGACGGCAAGGGCGATGCCCTTGTCGCCGTGACAGTGCGCGGCTACCTTGCGGTCGAACTTCGTCGATTCATCCACGACTGCTTGGATTTCATCCAAGTTAAATTGCGGCACGTTCCAAACATCGCCATACGACAGGACGCCGCCCGTGCCCAAGATTTTAATGAGATCGACGTGGCGTTTGACGTGCTCGCGCACCTTTTGGCGGAAGCCGTATGGGCCATAGGCGACGCCGGTTTCGATTTCGGAATCGACGTGCACGAATTCCGGCAGATCGTTACTGTCGCCGTGGCCGCCCGTGATGGAAAGCGACGGGCCTGCAGCCAGCATCCGCGGCCCGGTCACGAGACCGCTCGCAATTGCGTTGCGCATCGCAAGATCGATGCCGTTGCCGCCGCCGACGTCGCGAATGGTCGTAAAGCCGTTGCGCAGCATGGCTTGCGCGTTGCGAACGCTGTAGATCGCCGCTTCCGCGACGCTGTCGGCGGCTGTGCCCGGGGGCCGCGTGCCGACGATGTAGGACGACGTAGCAACCATCGCGGCGACGTGCGTGTGTGCGTCGATCAATCCCGGCATAAGCGTCGCGCCGCCAAGTTCGATGACCTTTGCATCCGAACCGGCATCGCCGGAATTCATCGAGACGATCTTCCCGTCGCGAATCACGAGAACGCCCGGCGTGTGCATTTCGTGTCCGTCAAACAAATGCGCCGCCTTGAGAACGACGGTTTGCGTTGCGGCGCCGGCTCGCCAGGGCATGAGGATCGCGCGCCGGCGGCGAGCGTTCCGGTAAGAAAGGCGCGGCGGCCGAACATGGACTGCGCTTCGTTGAATATCTGCGCGGAATACGGCGCGTGCGGGCAGCGGCAATCGAAGTCCATCAGGCTAAAACTCTCCCCTCGGTGCGGCTCATCGCAAATCCGATGAGCCGGTCGATCAGTGCTTCAAAAGAAATTCCGGCCGCATTGCATGCATCGGGAAACAAACTCGTCGGCGTCAGTCCCGGCAGCGTGTTGATCTCCAGAATGTACGGGCGGCCTTCGTTCGTGACGATGAAATCGGTACGCGAGTAATCCCGCAGACCGAGAAGCCGGTGAACGGAAAGCGCGAGCATTTGCATGCGTGCCGCTAAATCTTCGTCGATCTTTGCCGGAACGATATGCGTGCTGCCGCCGGCGGCGTATTTGGCGTCGTAAGAATAGAAATCGTCCCGGTTCGGAATGATTTCGAGGACCGGCAGCGCGTCGGCTCCGAGAACGCCGCACGTAAATTCACGGCCGGGTAAGAATTCTTCGGCGAGAATTTCGTCGTGCTCTTGCGATGCCGCAATCATGGTTTGGGTCCACTGCTCGTGACTGCGCACGATGCTCACACCGAGCGCGCTCCCTTCGTTGCGCGGTTTCACGACGAGCGGCAGATCGAGCGCGCCCGGCAGCAGCGGCAGCGTGCCGCCGGTCAAATCGAAGACGTCCCAGGCAGCCGTCGGCAAGCCTTCGGCTCCCAGAAGTTTTTTTGTCAGATGCTTGTCCATGGCGAGAGCTGCCGCTTCAACGCCGCTGCCCGTGTAGGGCAAACGCAAATAGTCCAGCAGCGCCTGAATTTGTCCGTCCTCTCCACCCGGGCCGTGCAAAGCAACGAAGACGACGTCCGGATTGATCTTGCGAACCGATTCGATGAACCGGTCGTCGTAGTCGAGCGATTTTGCTTCGTGTCCGAGCGTTTGGAGCGCCCGCATCACCGCGTAGCCGGTTTCCATCGAAACGTCGCGTTCGGCGCTGCGTCCGCCCATCACGACGGCGACTTTCGGTTTACTCATCGATAAAAACGCCAACTAAATGCACTTCCAGTTGCAATTCAACTCCAAAGCGGTCGTAAACTTCGCGCCGCACGCGAGCCAAAAGCGTAGCGACATCCTTCGCGCTTGCGCCATCGACGTTATTAATGAAGTTGGCGTGCAGCGGTGAGACTTCGGCTCCCCCTTCGCGCCACCCCTTGGCACCCGCGGCTTCGATCAGTCGCGCCGCCTTATCCCCCGGCGGATTGCGAAAGCACGATCCGGCATTCGGCAGCGCGATGGGCTGCGTCGCTTTGCGTCGCACGAGCCGCGCTTGCATCTCATCCCGCACCGTTTTGGGATCGGCGCGTTCGAAGGCCAGGGTTACGCGCGCGACGACCGCATCGCGTGCTAGGGTCGTGTGACGGTAGAAATATTGAACCGGCACCGGATGCGCGTCCGGCTTGGAGGGCGATTGCACCCAGACGTCGCGCACGAAATCGCCGATCTCGGCATCCGTGCCCGCGTTCATGCGCAACGAACCGCCGACGGTGCCGGGAATTCCGGCAAGCGACCCGATTCCGCGCGCGCCGAGCGAGGCAGCCTTCGCCGTCACCAGCGCCATGGACGCCGAGGCGCCCGCTTCCACGACGATATGCGCCTCTTCTTCGAGTACGGAGATCGCAGCAAACCCGCCGGCCAGCCGCAAGACCAGTCCGCGAATGCCGCCGTCGCCGACCAGCAAATTCGACCCGCTTCCGAGCACGAACCACGGCATCTTGCGACGCAGCGCAAAACGCATCACCTGTTCGAGTTGCGTTTCGTTTTCGAGCACGAGCCAGGCGTCGGCCGGGCCGCCGACTTTCCACGACGTGTACGCGGCCAGCGGTTCGTCAAAACGGACGGCCCCGCAAATGGCTTGAAGGTCGGTGCGATCCGTAGCCGTCAGCAAGCTCGGCGATTGCACGGACACGCTCACCGCGCGGCTTGGGTTTCTCGCAAGCGCGTCGCCAGCCGGGCGGCAACGTTTGTGATATTCCCGGCGCCGAGCATCAACACGAGCGTGCCGTCGACAGCGTGCTCGAGGATCGCATCGGGCAAATCTTCGACCGATCCGACGTAGTGGACGTTTGCCCCGGACGCGCGCAGCGGTTCTCCGATCGACTTCTCGCTGATGCCGTCGATAGGCGGTTCCGACGCGGCATACACGGGCGCCAGAAACACCATTTCCGCGCCTTTAAGCGCTTCGGAAAAATCGCGCGCCAAATAGGCGGTGCGGGTGTACCGGTGCGGTTGAAATGCCACGATGAGCGGCCCGTCGTGATAGCGGCGCGCGGCGGCGATCGTCGCTTTTACGGCGGTGGGATGGTGCGCGTAATCATCGACGACGGTCATGCGCGGACCACGCACGAGAATATCGAATCGCCGGCGGACACCGGAGAACGTCCGAAGCGCTTGCGCAATCCGCACGAACGGGATGCCCAGTTCGCGGGCGACGGCGATTGCGCCGAGCGCGTTGACGATATTGATTTCGCCGGGAACGCGCAAGCTCGCCGTACCCAAACACGCGTTGCCGGCAATCACGTCGAAGGTCGATCCCAATTCTTCAAATCGAACGTTCGACGCATGCAGATCCGCCGGACCGCGCAGCCCGAAGGTTATCGTTTTCGCGCCGCGCTCGAGCGGTGCGATGGACGCACTGTGCGCGTTGTCGACACCGACGATCGCCACGCCGTGTTCCGGAAGGCGCCCTAAGAATGTCGCGAAGGTTTCGCGCAGCCGCGGCAAATCCGCATCGCTTGCGATGTGATCGTTTTCAATATTCGTCACGACGGCGATCTGCGGTTCGAGTTGCATGAACGAACCGTCGGACTCGTCGGCTTCGGTCAGGAACCATTCGCCGGTTCCGTCGTGCGCATTGGTGCCGGTGTTCATCGGCTCGCCGCCGATGAGAACCGTTGCGTTCAGCCCGGCGGCCTGAACGATGAGCGCCGCCATCGCCGTGGTTGTTGTCTTCCCGTGCGTTCCACCGATTGCAATTCCGCGATGGCCCTGCATGAGCTTGGCGAGCATTTCACCCCGCCGGTATAACGGTAACCCGGATGCCTGCGCGGCGAGTAATTCGGGATTCTTGACATCGATTGCCGAGGTTATCACGATTGCGGAAGCGCTGCCGATATTCTTTGCGTCATGGCCGATGGAAATGGTCGCGCCGGCTTTTCGCAATTGCGCGATCAGCGGCGTTTCATGCAGGTCCGAACCCGTCACCGTTTCGCCGCGCGCGAGAAAAATGCGCGCGATCGCGCTCATACCGATGCCGCCGATACCGATGAAATGCACGGACTTGCTCACGCGGGCAATCTTTCGTCAATGCGCCGCAAGATTGCTTCAAGGGCATCGTGCGGAGCGAGCGAGCGCGCGGCGGCGCGCATGCGCTCGTAGCCGACGGGTTCGAAAATTGCGCGCAACGTCCACCACAGCAGATCGCCGTCCAGCTTTTCATCGTCGAGGATGACGGCGGCGCCGGCATCGGCAAAGGCTCTCGCGTTCACGTTTTGATGATCGTCAGCAGCGAACGGATAGGGAATTAAAATCGAAGGAATCCCGAGTGCCGCAAGTTCGCCGAGCGTGGATGCGCCGGCACGCCCGACGACGAGGTCGCTCACCGCGTACGCTTCCGCCAAATCGTTCAGATAGGGAACGAGCACGATCTTATTGGTTCCGAAGGGCTCGCGCTGCTCGGCTTTCATATATTCAAAGTCGCGCTCGCCGCTGACGTGTAGAATTTGCCAATCGTTTGGAAGCGCGCGCCGCGTGACGAGCGCTGCCACCGCTTCGTTGATCGAACGCGCGCCTTGACTGCCGCCCATTACCAAAATGGTACGCCGGGCCGGATCAAGTCCCAGCCAGCGCGCGGCGTCCGCTCGGTCGGGCAAGGCGCGAAGCGACGCGCGAACCGGAATGCCGGTCTGGACGTATTTGCCTGCGAAAGCCGCCTGCGCCGATGCAAACGCGCCCCAGACTTCATCGACGAGAGGCGCCAGAAGGCGGTTGGTTAAGCCGGGTCGCGCATTTATTTCAAGTAACGCGATGGGGCACCGCAGGACCCGCGCGAAGCGTAAAAAGCGCGCCGCCACAACGACGGGAAAGCACACATAACCTCCGCTCGCAATCAGCAAATCCGGTTTGCGCCGGACTAACAGGCGGATCGCCGCCAAGACTCCGCACGCGTTGACCGCCAGCGTAACGACGGCTTTAAATGAAGCGCCCCGCACGAGGGGACGGCTCGGAACGAAATCGACTTCGTAACCTGCGGCGGGAACGATCTTGGCTTCGAGACGGTCGCTCGCTCCAATGAAGCGGATGTTGGCGCGGCGCGCGAGCGCATCCGCAATCGCAATCGCCGGATAGAGATGCCCACCCGTGCCGCCCCCGGTGAAGGTGAGGTTCATTCGGCGTTGATGTGACGGTGACGTCCGACGTTGATAATGAGCGCGACGGCAACCAAGCTGACAACGAGCGAACTGCCGCCGAACGAGATAAAGGGAAGCGGCACGCCGGTCACCGGCCAAGACGATGTGACGACGCCGATATTAATGAAGGCTTGAATCGTGATGAGCGCAGTGCATCCGAGTGCGAGGAAAAACCCAAAACGGTCGGGAGCACCGAGCGCGATGCGGATGCCCCGGTAGGCAAGGATGATGAACAGCGCGATTACGGAAAATGCGCCGACGAGGCCTAGCTCTTCACCGAGTACGGAAAAGATGAAGTCGGTGTACTGTTCGGGCAAAAAGAATTTCCCGCGCGATGCACCCAAGCCGACGCCGAATATGCCGCCGCTTCCAAGC
>JALZBM010000244.1 GCA_030947385.1 Vulcanimicrobiota bacterium | reverse complement strand
CGAGCTCCGGCAGCGCCATAGCGCCTCAGCCGTGGATCTCGCGCAGGCGTTTGGGCTCTCGCCCAACGCCATCCGTCAGCAGTTGGTCATTCTGGAGCGTGACGGCCTCGTGGAAGAGCGTTCCGTCCGCCGTGGCCGCACGAAGCCAACCTACGAATTTTCGCTCACTGCTGCCGCTGAAACGCTCTTTCCCCAGCAGTACGATAAGATGCTCGGTGCGGTGCTGCGCGAAGTGCGCGAGCAGTCGGGCCCCGAAGGGGTCACAAAAATTTTCGCCGGCGTTGCCCGGCGCGCTGCGGAACACGCGAACGCGCGCGTGGCCGACGCGACGCCCGAGGGTAAAATGGCTGCGCTAACCGAGCAGTTGCGTGCGAACGGCGTGCGCGCAGAGTATAATTTGATTGAAGGCGGATTTGAGTTACACGAACATAACTGTCCGTACTCTAATGTCGTGAGCGAACATCCGGAAGTGTGTTCGGTCATCCATAGCGTGCTCGACAAAGTCGTCGGTGGCGAACACCGGCAAACTGAATCACTTGCAACCGGCGGCAAAGCGTGCCGGTTCGAACTCAAGGTGGCTACCAAATAATGGATTTTGCGAAATTTCAACGCCTGGTCGAAGAGCGCTCGGGATTTAAGACCATGGAAAATCCGACCGCAAGCGGCGAGTACTTCAGCGACTCGTGCGGCGACTTATACAATTTCTTCTTAAAAATCGGCCCCGGCGCCGTCATCGAAGATATTTCGTATTTCACCACCGGTTGCGGCTTCGGCACGGCGACATGCACGCTCGTTACCGATCTTGCGCGCGGCAAAACGATCGGCGAAGCGCTCGCAATTACGGAACAGCAAGTCATGGACGAACTCGGCGGCTATCCGGAGAAGAAGAGCGATTACCCGGGCCGCGCGCTGGAAGCCCTAAAGCTTTCAATCGACGACTACAAAGCCAAAGTCGCCGCGGGAACGGTTCCCGATTTTGGGGCGATGCCCGCGCCGGAACGCAAACCCGAACCGGTCCAAGCCGCAGCCACGCCGTCACCAATCTCAACGGAAGACGGCAAAGTCCTAATCAAACTCCACTAACTCCCCTTCGGTGTCACCCTGAGCTTGTCGAGGGGCCGTGCTCCAGTGTCACCCTGAGCCCGTCGAAGGGCGCCGCGCGGGAACATTTTGCGTTCCCCGCGCCCTCTTATAAGGGATAGCCGCAAAAACCGCAGGGGAAACACGCATGGGACGCTGGGCATCGCCGGAGCTTATTTCCACCGCACGCAGCGGAGACGCGTCCGCCGCAGCGCGGCTCATTGAGATGATCTGGCCGAAGTGCTTCTCGCTTGCCACCGCAGTAATTGGTGACTGGAATCTCGCGCAGGACGCAACGCAAGAGGCGTGCATAATCGTTCACCACAGAATCGGCACGCTGCGTCATACGCAAGCGTTCGATGCGTGGCTGTACCGGATACTCATCCGCGAGTGCGCGCGAGTCAGGCGTCGGAAGACCGCGACCGTGCAGTCGATTTACGCTCACGTTTTCGGAAGCGACGTAACGGCAACGATGGACGTTTGGCGCGCGCTTGCGAATCTGCCGCCGCCCCTGCGTGACGTTGCCGTCCTGTTCTATCTGGACGACCTTACAAGTCGCGAAATTTCAAACATTCTGCGCACCCCACATGCAACGGTCCGCACGAGGCTGGGGCGGGCACGCGACCGTCTGCGTACGATCCTGGGCAACTATGCAAATGAAACGCCAACCGGCTACGAGGTAAATCAGCATGCTTTCTGACTTCTCCACAATGGCGAAACGTGCCAGAACCCACATTGCGACTCCGGAAGTACCGCTGGATCTTATCCTGGCTCGTTCGCAAAATGCCGGCACGCGCGGGCGGTTGCGGACGCTCGTGCTCGCCTTCGCTTTACCGCTTGCGATGATCGGTACGGCGGCGGCATTTAAAAGCAGCGTCTTCGACGGTGTCCGGTTTTGGCTCTTGGGGAACAAAACGGCCGTGTCGATCAATTCCTTCGCGACGGTAAACGAGCCGACTGCCGAGGATCTGCAGTCGATAACGGCTCGCGCCACGTTTCCGGTCGTTTTGCCGGTCGGGCTACCCGCCGGTATGCACGTTTCGAGGATGCAGTTTGCGCCCGTCGCATCGCCGAACATGCTTTCTCTAGATTATCGAAATAATTCTGGAAACGTAAGCTTCGGTATTACCCTTTTCGGATCGTCAGCCGCGGACGCGAATATTTCCGACGTGCCGGCCGCAAATTCTCGAATGGCTTTTCAAAACACGTACCGCTGGCGGACAAAGAACGAAAGCGTCCTCATTTTGAGGCGCGTGATGTCGCTGCAGAATGCCGAGCAAATTAAAGCCGCCATGATGCAAAAGGATCCTTCCGAGAGTTTTGTTGAAACCAAACCGACGCTGTCACGGGCGACAATTTTGGGCACTGCTCCGGAACTCCCGAAAATCGCGCAAAGCTATGCGCCTTCGTCCGGACGTAGTGTGGTGGTCGGCCGGCAGCCGCTCGCTTCAGTTCCGGAATTGGCAAAACGTGATGCGCCGATGTTGGATACGCATATCGTGTACCTTACGAACATCCCGTTGATCCATGGCGCGCCCGATTATGCAAATGCAACGTTGCACTGGCCCCGCGTCGTCGCGATTTCATCGGGCGGCGTTCGCGCCCTTAATGCAGTACTACGCTCGACTGGCGCGCAGACCGACTGCAATTGTTTCGTATTATTCATGCAACCGAACCCGCGAACGTACGAAGTGTGGAAATTTGCGCGCGGTACGCCAGCGTTGTTGAAGAAATATTCCGTGGATGCAAAAACGTTAGCTGTGAAAGCGCATCGATAAGCGCCTATTCGCTTACCGCGTCCTTCGACAGGCTCAGGGTGACACACGCGGCCTGCTCAGGGCGACGCTTGTAGATAAGGGTTTGAGGTGCGTTCCGTGCCGATTGTGGTGAACGGGCCGTGCCCGGGGACGACCACGGTGTCGTCGTTGAAGTCCAGCAATTTGCGGTGGATGCTGCTTACGATATCTTCCATCGATGTGCCGCCGATATCCCAGCGGCCGATACCGCCGCGAAAGAGCGTGTCGCCGCTCAGAATCGTATGCCGGCCGCCTTCGTGCATTTCAAAACAAACGCTGCCCGGCGTGTGACCGGGCGTGTGCAAGACGTTCACGGTGACCGATCCAATTTGCAACGCCTCGCCGTCAACGAGATATGCATCGAGGTCAACGATTTGCGGCGCGGCTCCCAAACCAAACATCTGCGCCTGCAGGCCAAGATCGCGGTAAAGCGGGAGATCCTCATGATGCAAGAGCGCACTGCTGCGCGTTGCTTCGCGCAGACGCCCGACCTCACGAATGTGATCGATGTGCGCGTGGGTGTGCACCAGATACTTCGCGCGTAGATTCAAAGTGTCCAGGCGTTCCAAAACCTCGTCGGCGCCGTCGCCGCCGTCTACAACGATCGCTTCGCGCGATTCCTCATCGCCGATAATCGTGCAGTTGCACGCCAGCATTCCCACTCGCAGATGGTCGACGAGCATTAAACGTGCACCCCGAAATCCGCGAATTCGCCCGCGAAATAGCCGAGCGGCGCGCCGCCGGACGTTGCGATCGAAAGCACCTTGCCGATGAAAATGCTATGCGAGCCGGCGTGATGCTCTTGGGTAACTTCGCAGTCGAGGTGCGCGAGCGACCCCACGAGCACGGCGGCTCCCGTTTGCTCGACAACATACTCCACGCCGTCAAATTGTTTTTCACGCAGCTTGCCGGAAAACCGCTTGGCTAAGTCGACTTGCCCCGCCGCCAAAATATTGACGCAAAAGATTTTCGAGGTGTGGATG
>JALZBM010000061.1:5523-9919 GCA_030947385.1 Vulcanimicrobiota bacterium | reverse complement strand
ACTCGACGCGGCGCAAGCCGCCGCATCCGCGGCGCAATCGCAATATCAGCAGGCGGTGGCAAACGTTACCGCAGCGCAAGACCGGGTAGCCGCCGCCGCCGCTGCGATCGGTTCCGCCGAAGGCCAGCTTTCAACCGCGCAAGGCAAACTGCAAGAATCGACCTCGCCGGCGCGCGTTGCAGCTTCGCAAGCGCAAGCCAACGCCGCCTATGCAAATGTGCCCAGTTTACAGGCGCAGCTTGCGCTGGCAAAAGATCAACTTGCGTATACTCGCATCGTGTCGCCCGTGGACGGCTTCATCGGCGAGAAGAACGTAGAAGCCGGGCAAGTGGTGGGCGCGGGCGTGACGCTGGTTACCGTCATTCCGTCGCAAAACATCTTCGTGACGGCGAACTTTAAAGAGACGCAAATCGGAAACATGCACGCGGGCCAACCCGTCGACATTAAGATCGACGCGTATAAGGGCGTGGACTTCCACGGACACGTGATCGCCATCAACCCGGCTTCCCAAAATACCTACTCGCTCATCCCCGCCCAAAATGCGAGCGGAAACTTCATCAAAGTCACGCAGCGCATTCCGGTGAAAATCGGGTTCGACAATCCGCCGGCAGATAAACCACTGCGTCCCGGCATGTCGGTCGTGACGTCCGTCAGCGTCAAATAGTCGGTTAAAAGTACTCGCCGGTAAAAATAGGAGTTCATGTTGTCTCGCCGTTTTCTTGGAGCCGTTCAAATCGTGGTGCTTGTCGCCGGGAACGCGCTGCCTGCCGTTGCGCAGGGTATTCCAACGGCTGCGCCGTCCACGCCGCCGCAGCCGAGTGCGACTGCGCAACCGCTTGCAACGGTGCGCCCAAATGCTAGTGCCCCGCCCAGTGCCGGCATGCAGCCGAGTTCAAATCCGGTGCCGGGCGCGAGCGCGGCACCCGGAGCAAACCGGCAGCCGAATCCGGCGCCGCCGGTGGGCAGCAATATCAACGCGGGTGGGTTACCGCCCCCGCCGCAGCCCGTTGTGTTACCCCGCGTTCCGAACGTCGCGCCGGGATACAGCGCGCCGAATCTCGGCGTTCCGAGCGGCGAACTGATCGGCGTCGCGCAGCAACCGTTTGTCGGTATCACCTTGCCCGACGCAATCGGGATGGCATTAATGCGCAACACGGATCTTGCAATCGCGCAGGCGAACCGCCGCATCGCCGGGTATCAAATTTCGGCCGCGCAGGGTGCGTATGACGTTCGTTTAAACGTGCAGCCGAGTTTTGCGCACACATCGCAGCCGCCCCAAAACGCCTTTTTCTCAGGGCCCGGTTTCGGTCCCATCGTCGAAAACCGCACCGGCGTCAGTGCGGGTTTTTCGGGCACGACGTCCAGCGGGCAGGAGTACAGCGTTACCGCAAGCGGAGCGCGCGTGGACAACAACACGATTATCAATTCTTTTAATCCGACGTATCCGACCGCACTCTCGTTCAACCTTTCGCAGCCGTTGCTGCGCGGACGTTCGATCAACGACAATAGCCGGAGGATCCAGCTCGCCGTCATCAACGAGCAGACGTCGGCGGCACAATCGCTCGCATCGGCGTCGAGCACGCTTACCACGCTCGAGGACACGTATTGGGATCTCGTCGCGGCCTGGCGCAACGTCGCCATCCAAGAAGAAGCCCTGCGGGAAGCGCGCTTACAGGCGCAGAGTAACACGCGTCTTGCCCGAGCGGGTGCCAACGCACCCATCGAAATTGTGCAGTCAAACACGCAAGTCAATGTATTCCAGGATAACGTTTTCTCCGCGCTGCAAAACGTGGGGCGCCTGCAGACCGAGCTCAAGTCGCTCATTCTTGCGGATCCCGCGGACCCGATCTGGAATGCCAACCTCGTTCCCACGTCGCCCGTTCGTCATCTGCCCCCGGAACCCGCGCTCGGAACGGTTGTGGCGCAAGCGATTGCCGTGCGTCCGGAATTCGAACAGCTGCGCTCGTCGCGCGCGGCAAACCGCGTAAATCTCGCCTATGCAAAAGACGCGCTCAAGCCCGCCGTAAACCTCAATGCCGGCTATACGACCAACGGATTTGCGGGAACCGCCGTGCCCCCGGTGCAAGGCGGTCCGTTTGCCGGGAGCCCGCCACCGCCGTCGTATCTTATCGGAAACGCCGGTCAGTCGGTCTCCAATCTCATTAACAACAAATTTCCCTCGTACCAAGTCGGGCTCAACCTGCAGCTTCCTTTGGGTAACCGTACGGCCAAGGCGGACTATGCAATCGCCCAGGAACAATCGCGCGAAACGGACGTCAATCAAATTGCGTTAATTCAACGGGTAACGATGGAATCGCGCAACGCGCTGCAGGCGTACCGGACGGCCCGATACCGGCTGATCTCGGCGCGTGCGGCGCGTGAGGCATCCGAACAAGTCTTAGCGAGCGAATCGCGCAGATTTCGCGCCGGTGCATCTACGACGTATCTCGTGTTGCAACGTCAAGTTATCTTAGCGGACAATCGCGGCCGCGAACTCCAAGCCCAAACCGATCTCAACAAGGCAGTCGTCGAACTCGAACGCGTTACCGGAGCCATTCTCAAAGACAACAACGTCGATGTCTCCACTCTGGGAGGAGGAACGCTACAACCATGAAAAAAATGTTTAGAATCAAACTCTCGCGTATCGCCCACCACAAGTTGCAAGAACGCAATGCCGTCCTGTACACGCGCGCGCTCGAGCGCTGGAACCGCCGCACGCCTATAGCGTAAGGTGCATTTCCGACTGCTCGGCGGCCGGAACCCACAATCGCTCGAGCAACTGCATTAAAAGCGGCGAGCCGTCGGGTTCGTTGCTAATCGACAACTTGTCCGTCACCGTCCGGAAGGCGACGCCGCGTAGCACTTCATCCGCATCGTCACCGGCAAGCTCAGCTTTCCAAATCGATGCAATCTCTACGTCGTCGCGATAGACGGCAAAACTCTTCCCTGCGATCATCCCCGAGAGTTGGTGCGCGCGCAATTCGAGCGAGCGCATTTCGCGTTGCCAACACGGCTGCGGCGCATCCGCAACCGGCCGCGCGATGAGCGAGCGCACCGGCGCTTCGCATGCCGTGCCGGCATCGGCAACGGGCACCGTTCCATCGAGACTTACGAGCGTGCGAGCGTGTTTAAATCCCGCGCGTTCGTAGATCGCGCGGGCGCGCGCATTTTGTTTTAGAACCTCCAGGCTCATGCGTTTGGCGCCGTGTTTCTTAGCGAGCCGTACGATCTCGCCGAACATCCCTTGAGCTAAACCTTTTCCGCGATACTCCGGTGCGATACCGAAGGCCCCTACCCAAGCGCGCTCGCCGCGGATTCCAAGCGCACCGACCGCGACCGGCCGTCCGTCGCGCATCCACAGGGGCGAGACCGGCGCGATGTCGTGAACGTGGATGTAGTTCGCCGTGGACTCCTCGCTGAATGCCAGCGGATAGAAGTATCCGGTGTAAGCGGCTGTGAAGGCAGCAGTTATCGTCGCCTTATCGGCTTTTTCAAACGTGGTTTGGTACACGGTGGCGGACTAGGAATGCAACTGGGATGCCGCGGCCGCATCCACCATCCACGTTAGTTCGCCATCCGTTGGGTGCACGGACTGTACGGGAAGGGTGGCGGTATTCGGCGGACCCTCGAGCGCGTCCGCTAGCGCCTGCGCTTTCGTAACGCCTTGCGTTGCGACGATGACATGACGCGCGTTGTTGATCAGGCGCGGCGTGAACGTAAGCCGGTGCGTGTTGAAATCTGCAACATACGGTGCGGCGACGAGCGCGGCGCCCTCGCTCAGCGAATTGCGGGGAAAGAGCGAAGCGGTGTGCCCGTCGGTGCCCATGCCGAGCATGATGAGATCGAAACGCGGGAAGGAACCCATATCGTCAACGAGCGTTTTTTCGTACGCGGCAGCGGCCGCTGCAGGTTCGTCTTCGCCGCGCATGCGATGAATGTTATGCGGCGGAATGTTGATCCGGTCGAGCAACGACGTCTTCGCCATGAGGTAGTTGGACTGCTCGTCCGCCGGGCCCACGCACCGTTCGTCGCTAAAGTACACGAACACGTCCTTCCAGGTGATATCGATGCTGAAGGGTTCCCCCGCGAGCAGTTCGTAAGCCGCCCGCGGCGTGGTGCCTCCGGCGAGGGCGACGTAGAAACGGCCGCGATCGATGACGGCAGACTTGGCGCAATCGGCGAACAGCTGTGCAAGCGCCGCTGCAAGTTGTGCCGGGGTCTGTAACACTTGAACGTTCTTCAAAACGCTAGTAGAGCGTCAAGCACGTGCACGGATTCTTCATAGACTTCGTCGCGGGCGGGAACGATAAATGATTTTTCCAGGAGCGACAGGTTGTCGATATGCTGCAACGGGGAGCAACGCTGCGGCGAACTCTTTGCTCCGGTAACGCTCAGG
>JALZBM010000061.1:0-5513 GCA_030947385.1 Vulcanimicrobiota bacterium | reverse complement strand
CGCTCAGGCAGACGGTATCCGGCGACTCCGTCAGCTCCGCGCAGAATGAAGAGTCCGGGGTAAAAAGCGCGAGGCGCAGCACCCGGCGCGGTTCGCCGTCGTGTTTGAGAACCACGTTGATTTGCTGCCCGTTCGGTGCGCACAGCACGAGCTTGCCACAGGGGTCCCATTTGAGACGGCTTGCCAGCCAGCCGACCAAATAATAGGCTTCGGCAAGCGAGCCTGACGTAATTTCCACGCGGTCGATGCGATGCAGATCGGCGAGGAACCGTTCGTCGTCGAAAAAGTGTGCGATCATGTCCTGCCAGGGCGCGAGGCGCAGGTAGGCAAGATCGCGGATGTGCAGCTTGGGACCGGTGCGAAAGAACTCACAGAGTTGGCGAATTGCAAAATCCGCATGATCGATCCCCGAAGAATCGACGATAACCGTATTCATCATTCCAATGAGATCGTCGAATAGCGTTTCATTTGCGATCGTTTTGCTGATCCAAAAGAGGATGTTTGGCGTGTCGGCCACGCGCAACGTGTTGACGGCGGACACGATCGCTTGCGGCGTCATGCGCTCGATGCCCAGTTCGATAAACTCCGTGTTGATCGTAGCGTCCTCGCCGAGTTTCTTTGCCGTCGTCGAAACTTTGGCCGCTTCTTGGTCGGTGTGGAGCATGATGACGCGGGCCGGATATTTTTCGCAGAGGGTTCTTGCTCGTTCGCCGGCGCGCGCTTGCAGCGACTTGCTGTCGACGTACACGATAAAGTTCATGGTGGTAGCCGTCGCACCGCCGGCCTGCGCGCGCGCTTTTTTGAGCTCCGTGTCGATTGCGTAGAGATCCAGGACGGTGCCGCCGCCCAGCATTTAGATGCGCCTCCAGCTTTGCCCGTCGCTCTGCACGAGCGCGTCGGCCGTCTGGGGACCCTGGCTGCCGGCCACGTAGTTCGGAAACGTTTTGTCGGATGTATTCTGCCACGTCGTTAGGACGGGCATGACGATCTCCCACGCGCGCTGGACGGCATCCCAACGGGTAAAGAGGGTCGCATCGCCGCGCACGGCATCCGAAATCAGGCGTTCGTACGCAGGCGCCGATTCCACACCGAACCCGGTCCCGTAGTTGAAGTCCATGTTGACGCCCCGGATATGATTTTTGGGACCGGGCACTTTGGCGTTGAATCTCAACGTTACGCCTTCGTCGGGCTGAATTTTCATCACGAGAAAGTTTGGGTCGATGGTATCGCTCTTTTCACCGAACAACCGGTGCGGAATCGGCTTGAACCGCACCGCGATCTCGGAGACTTTGCGCGCCAAGCGCTTACCGCTGCGCAAGTAAATCGGGACGCCGGCCCAGCGCCAGTTGTCGATGTGAAGTTTGAGCGCGGCAAACGTTTCGGTGTTGGAGTTGGGGTCCACGTCTTTCTCGCTGCGATACGACGGTACCGGCTGGCCGTCCGCGGTACCGCAAGCATATTGCCCGCGCGCCGACTGGTTGAAAACATCGGCTTCGGCGATCGGCCGCACCGCGGATAGCACTTTGAATTTTTCATTACGGATCGAATCCGCATCGGAATTCACGGGCGGCTCCATGGCGACGAGCGCGAGTAGATTCATCACGTGGTTTTGAATCATGTCGCGCAGCGCGCCGGCATGGTCGTAGTAGCCGCCGCGTAGTTCAACGCCGAGCGTTTCGGCGGCGGTGATCTGGACGCTGTCGATGTACCGGCGATCCCAGATGGGCTCGAAAATCATGTTGGCAAACCGCAGGGCCATGATGTCTTGCACGGGCTCTTTGCCCAGATAGTGGTCGATCCGGTAGACCTGATTTTCTTCGAAGACCTTCTCGACCTCGGTTTGCAGTTCGCGTGCGGATTTCAAATCCGTGCCGAACGGCTTCTCGACGATGATGCGCGTCCAACCCTTTTGGTTATCGCGCGGTCCGAGGCCCGATTTGCGCAGATGCTCGATGATGACGGGAAAGACTTGCGGCGGCGTCGAGAGGTAAAAAAGGACGTTGCCTTTGGTCCCGAATTTTTCATCGTTTTCGGCGAGCTTGTTCTTGAGTTGTTCGTAGTCGCCGACGTCGTCGAATTCTCCCGTGATGTAACTCAAGCGCTGCGAGAAGTCGCTCCAAAGCGGATCTTTGGCGGGCCCGCTGTGCGAGAACCGGTCGACGTTTTCTTTGCAATACGTGCGGAAGTCCGCGTCGCTATACTGCGTGCGCGAATAGCCGATGAGCGCAAAGTCCGTCGGCATGATATCGGTCAGACGCAAGTTGTACATCGCGGGCAGCAGCATCCGCTTGAACAGATCGCCGCTTGCACCGAAAAAGACGACGCTGCAGGGATCGGTGATACGGTCGCTGTCAAGCCCGGCGCGAAGCGGATTGACCGCCGCATCGCCGTTTTTGGAAACAACGGTTGCCGTCGCCGTGGCAGTATCAGGCATGGGTTTCTTCTTTAACTGCGTGACCGCCGAATTGATTGCGCAGCGCCGCGACGACCTTGGCGCTAAACGATTCGTCTTGGCGCGAGTAGAAGCGCGAGAGAAGCGCCATCGTGATGACGGGGGCCGGAACGCTTTGATCCAGTGCCGCTTGCACGGTCCAACGTCCCTCGCCCGTGTCGTCGACGTAGCCTTTGATGTTGGCTAAGCCGGGATCCGCCTTGAACGCGAGCACGGCGAGGTCGAGCAGCCAGGACCGCACGACGCTGGCGTGCGTCCACAGCTCGGCGAGTTTGCCGAGGTCGTATTGGTACTGCGACTTTTCGAGAATTTCAAAACCCTCGCCGTAGGCGGCGAGCAAGCCGTATTCGATTCCGTTATGAACCATCTTCGAGAAGTGTCCCGCTCCGGGCGGCCCCACGTGCGCGTACCCGTCGGGCGGTGCAAGGGTAAGAAAAACCGGCTCGCAAGTTTTAACCGCGGCGTCTTCGCCTCCGACCATCAAGCAATAACCGTTCTCGAGTCCCCAAACGCCGCCGCTCGTTCCCGCGTCGACGAGCGCTACGCCTTTGGCTTTGCAACGTTTTTCCGCAGCCAGGCCGTCGGTCCACTTCGTGTTTCCGCCGTCGATAATGATGTCGCCGGCTTCCAACAACCCGGAGAGATCGTCGATCGTCTGGTCCGTAGGCGCACCGGAGGGCACCATGATCCACACCACGCGCGGTGCGTTTAACTTCGATACGAGGTCTTGCAGGGAAGAAGCAGCAACCGCACCGCCGCCGGCTGCCGTTTTTACCGCATCCGCGCTGCGATCGAACACGACGACTTCATGTTTGTCGCGGATGAGGCGCGTGGTCATGTTTGCCCCCATCTTGCCCAGACCAACCATTCCTAACTTCACGGGTACTCCTTACAACTTGGCCGTTAACGCGTCGTCGATGCGGTTGGAAAGATGGTGCAGGGCTTTTCCAATATCGCCTTTCAGATGAATGCGCACGCCCCGGCGGTTCCGTTTATCCAGCGATTCAAAGTCGCCCAAGGCTTGCGCTGCTTCCAGCGTGCGAAAGCCGACGTTCATGCCCGGAATCGGGAAGTCGAATGGCGCATCCGCCGTGATTTGCATGAACACGCCCGTATCCGGACCGCCTTTGTGGAGCTGTCCCGTCGAGTGAAGGAAGCGCGGACCGAAGCCGACGGTCGTGGCGACCTTATGCGCGTCGCGAACTTTGAGCCGCAATTCGTTCAATAGGGCAGTGTGCTCGGTGTTGCGCGCGACGTACGCGGTGAACGCGAAGTAATCGCCCGCGCGGACTTGCGCGAATAGTCCGGCCAGGGCACCATCGATGCCGCCTTTGTCGAGCGCTTTGCTGCCCGCTAGGAAAACGATTTCGAAGCTGTCCCCCGTGACGCATGTCGCGGGTTCCGTGAAGCTGCCCTTCATCGTTTGTTCTTTGAGCAACGCAACGGTGTTGTCTTTGGATTCTTGTACGTTGGGTTGGTCGAAGGCGTCGATACCGAGAATCGAGCCCGCAGCGGCGGTCGCGATTTCCCACTGATAAAATTGTTCGCCGACGTCGTATGCGTCGTTCATCGCAAGCCGAATGACCGGATGACCCGCTCCCTCGAGCGTCTGCAGTGCGATCTCGGTAGTCGTGTCGGCACCCGGAAGCCCCTCGCCCACATAGACGAATACCCGGTCGTCGCCATAGACGTCCGGCGCGCCGAGCGGCTCGCCTTCGACCGGCACGATGCCCTTGCCCAGCTTGCCCGTCGACTCCGCGATCAGTTGTTCGGCCCACGCGCCGAACGCTTTCACGCTGGGATGCGTCACGATGGTAAGTTTGTCGCGGCCCGCTTTCGCAAGACCGCCGAGCGCCGCACCGAACCGGACGCCCGGCGCGTCTTTGACGGACATGGTTTTATCGTTTGCATGCATTGCGCCCAGACCACGGTCCAGTAAAAGATTGATGTCGTAACCCGCGAGCGCCGCCGGCAGCATTCCGAAGTACGATAGCGCCGAGTAACGCCCGCCGATATTCGGATCGTTGATGAAGACGGCCCGGAAGCCGGCTTCCTTTGCTTCGTTTGCGAGTTTCGTTCCGGGATCGGTCACGGCGACGAATTGCGCCGCGGCTTTGGCCGAACCGGCGAGCCGGCTCACCTTTTCGAGGAAATAGCGGTAGTAGGCATCGGGTTCCGTGGTCGTGCCGCTCTTGCTTGCGACGATAAACAGCGTCGTCGCCAAGTCGATGTCTTTTTCGAGTTCCGAGATTTGCACGGGGTCGGTTGAATCCAGAATGTGCAACTGCGGGAAGCCTTCTTGCTTCCCGAAGGTCACGCGCAGAATATCGGGCGCAAGCGAACTTCCGCCCATGCCGAGCACGACGACGTGATGGAATACGTTCTTGCATTCTTTTGCAAAAGTCAGCAGATTCGGGACGTTTTCGAGCATGTGCTGCGGGATGTCCAGCCAGCCGAGCGCGCCTTTAATAATTTTGGCGGCGTCCGCGTCGCTCGACCACGGTGACGGATCGTGCGCCCACAACTTCTTGAGAAAGTCGTTCGACTCGAGTTGGCCGAGGGCCGTCGAGTAATCCTTTTCGTGCGAACCGAGCGACAATGCAACGCGCTCCGTCCCTTCGGCAAGTTGTTTTTGCTTGTAGACGATTGCGCCGAGCAACGCTCCGAACGAATCCGAAAACGATGCGACGCCCTCTTTTTGCAGCTGGCTCGTCACTTCGAAGAGCGAAATGCGCGCCTCTTGCAAGCCTTGCATAACCGCTCGCGCGCCGTCGAGGTCGCGCAGCACCGAATCGGGTGAGATCTTGCCATGATCCAGCAGCGCGTCATACGTGTTTGGCGGCATGGTGTTAACGGTTTCTTTGCCCACGACGGTTTCGACGTACATCAAGTCGGGATAGTTCGGATTCTTTACCGACGTGCTGGCCCACAGCGGACGCTGAGGGTGCCCGCCTTTTGCGCTGACGTCTTCGAATGCGGGTCCATGGAAGAGCGACAGGAATTTCTGATAGGTCAACTTGAGGTTGGCGACGCCCGCTTTACCGAGCAACCGGTCTAACTG
>JALZBM010000243.1 GCA_030947385.1 Vulcanimicrobiota bacterium | reverse complement strand
CACCGAGAGCGGCGCTCTTAAGCACTTTGAGGCCGAGCATCGCGCACTTCATCCGGGTTGGGCTGATGCCGATGCCGACGTTTTCGAGGACGACGTCTTGCGAGAGCCGCGCAACGTCTTCGAGCGACCGGCCCTTGACGGATTCGGTCAGCATCGAAACCGAGGCCTGCGAAATCGCGCAGCCCTTGCCGGAAAACCGGATGTCTTTTACGATCCCGCCGTCCACCATCAGTTCGATCCGGATTTCATCGCCGCACAGCGGATTGACGTCTTCGGCGGCGATATCGGGGGTTTCGAATTTTCCGAAATTTCTGGGACTGCGGTAATGATCCAGGATGTAATCTTTGTAAAAATCTTCCATCGTTAGGCGAGCCGGAAAACCTGCGCGGCTTTTTGCAGTCCGCCGATCAGCGCGTCGACGTCCGCGCGCGTGTTGTAAATATAGAACGACGCGCGCGCGGTTGCGGGCCAGCCCATGAGGGCCATGAGCGGCATCGTGCAATGATGTCCGGCACGGATGCAGATACCTTCGATATCTAAAATAGAGGCAAGATCGTGCGGATGGATGTCGGAGAAGTTGAACGAGACGACGTCGGCAATCCGTGCGGGGTCTTGCGGACCGTAGATCTGCAAGCCGCGCTCTTGCAGCGGCGCGAGGCGCTCGAACGCGTACTCCATGAGGCTGCGCTCGTGCTCGCGCACGCGGTCCATGCCGATGGCGCTCAAATAATCGACGGCGGCGCCGAGCGCGATCGCGTCGGCAATATTCGACGTGCCCGCTTCGAACTTCCAAGGGAGTTCGTTGAACGTCGTATTTTCGTACGTGACGCGCTTGATCATATCGCCGCCGAAAAGAAACGGCGGCATCGCCTCGAGCAACGCGCGCTTGCCGTACAAAAACCCGATGCCGGTCGGCCCGCACATTTTGTGACCGCTTGCGGCGAAGAAGTCGACGCCGAGCGCTTGCACGTCGACGGGCATGTTGGGGACTGATTGCGCGCCGTCAACGAGCACGAGTGCGCCGGCCGCATGCGCGCGCGGAACGATAACCTCTAGCGGCGCGATGATTCCAAGGGTGTTGCTGATGTGGGAAAGCGCGACGAGCTTGCAGCCTTGCAGCAGTTCGTCCAAGTCGTCCAGCACGTGCATGCCGTGCGCGTCAACCTTGATGTAGCGCAGCACGGCGCCGGTGGCTTGCGCGAGCAACTGCCACGGGACGAGATTCGAATGATGCTCCAGTTGAGTCGTGAGAATGACGTCGCCGGGTTTGAGGTTGTTGCGTCCCCACGCGTAGCTGACGAGGTTGATGGCCTCCGTCGTATTGCGCGTCCAGATGATCTCCGCGGCATCTGCGGCATTGACGAACTTGGCCACTTTCGCGCGCGCGCCCTCAAAGGCGCTCGTGGCGCGTTCGGCCAGTTCGTACACCCCGCGATGGATGTTTGCGTTGTCGTTTTCGTAATAGTGGACGAGCGCGTCGATGACCGCCTGCGGCTTTTGCGAGGTTGCAGCGGAGTCTAAGTAGACCAAACGCTTTCCGCGCGACGTAGGGCGGCACAAAATCGGAAAGTCGGCGGCAATACCGTCAAGGCGTACGTCGATGCCCGGAGCGATCATTCGCTGACGACCTTTTTCTGCAGCGCCTCGCGAAGACGTTCGCGCAGCGACTCGCCCGGAAAACGTGCGATCGCGGGCTCAAAGAAACCGAGCGCGATCATGCGCTCCGCCTCGCGGCGCTCCAGCCCCCGGCTCGTCATATAAAAAATCTGTTCTTCGTCGATTGCGCCGACGGTCGCCCCGTGAAACGCCTTGACGTCGTTGGCCGCGATTTCGAGCGCCGGAATAGAATCGATGTGCGCTTTTTTCGAAAGCAGCAATGCGTCGTCGCGCAAGCTGGCATCGGTGCCGTGCGCGTTCGGCAGAATTCGAATATTACCCAGATAGCGGGCTTGGCCCGATCCGGTAGCGGCGGATTTGATAACGGTTTGCGATTGCGTTCCGCCGCTGCGATGATCGACCGTCGAAATCATGTCCACGTGTTGATTGCCGCGCGGGAAGAAGAGTGCGGCGACTTGCGCGGTTACGCCGGGCTGCTCGATCGTGACGTCGATCGACGATGCACTAAGGGCGGACCCGAGTTCGGCAACGGCCCAAGAGATCGTAGCATCGCGCCCCGGTAGTGCGACGCGGGTTGTAAGCACTTGAGCGTCCTCGGGGAGTTCTTGAATGGAGGCATACGTGACGTGAGCGCTCGCGCCGGCAACTATTTCAGCAACTGCGGCGACGGCGATGCCGGCGTGTGTTGACTTTAGTTCCTCGATTATCGTGCATTCGGCGCCCGTGCCGGTGAGTACGAGGGTGTAGGGAAATGCGGCTCCCGTATGCGGCGTATAACGAATGACGATGGGGTCCGCAACGCACACTCCATCCGGGACGTACACGAACGCACCGCCGCTCGTGAAAGCGCGCGTCAAATAAGCGAATTTCGAAGGAGCTTGTGCGAGCGCTTTACCGAAGGCAGCGTTAAAAAGCGCGCCGTGATCGCGTTTGGCGGTTTCGAGGTCGCAGATAATGACGCCGCGCGCGGTACCGCCCGAGATGCGTGCGACGTTTGATGCGGCAACCATTTCGAAGGCGCCGAAATCGAGCGTATCCAAATCGATCTTCCAATACCGGTTGGGATGTTCGCGCCGCGTTGCGGTTTTGCCGTAGGCTTGGAACGAAGCGTCGCGTTCCAGCGGACTGAGGAGTTCGCTTTGGACCGGCAGCAGAGTCTCAGGCACCGGCGACGATCTCCTCGCGAATAGCTTCGTAGCCTTCTTTTTCGATCAGGTGCGCGAGTTCGGGGCCGCCTTCTTTGACGATGCGTCCGTCCATCATGATGTGCACGACGTCGGCCGTAATGTGCTGCAGAATGCGCGGATAATGCGTAATAATGAGAAAGCCCGTTTGACTGCCTTGCGGATCTTCGCGCATGGCTTTGACCGATTCGCCGACGGCGCGTAGCGCGTCGACGTCAAGTCCGGAGTCCGTTTCGTCGAGTACCGCGTATTTGGGACCGAGTACGGCCATCTGTAGCATTTCGAGCCGCTTTTTTTCACCGCCCGAAAAACCGTCGTTGAGGTAGCGCCCCAAGAAGGACGGATCCATGTCCAGCAAGTCCATTTTTTCCATGACGAGCGCGCGGAACTTCGCAGGCGGAAGATCGCCCGGCTTCACCGCCTGGCGCGTGGCATGCAAAAAGTTCGAGACTTTGACGCCCGGGATCGCCGCCGGATATTGGAACGAGAGAAACAACCCGGCTTTTGCGCGTTTGTCGGCGGGCAGAGCGAGCAGATCCTCGCCGTCGAGAATGACGGTACCGGCGGTGACGACGTAGTTCGGGTGACCGGTCAGGGAGAAGGCCAGCGTGGATTTTCCGCTGCCGTTAGGCCCCATGAGCGCGTGTACTTTTCCAGGCTCGACGGTAAGGTTGATGCCCTTGAGAATTTCATTGCCCGCAACGGTTGCGCGCAGGTCGGTAATACGAAGGCCCTGATCGGACACGCTGAGTGGTCTCCTCTGTGCTTGAAAGGGTGCTTCCCAATGGTAGGGGGTGGTCAGGAGAAAGTCAAGGAAAGCCTGGACTATCTTTCCTTTTCGTGTTAGAGTTCCTCGTAAGTCATGCAACCGGATCGTTTCTTCCAGTCCACCCGCGGCAAGATCGTCGCCGAGCTCCGGCAGCGCCATAGCGCCTCAGCCGTGGATCTCGCGCAGGCGTTTGGGCTCTCGCCCAACGCCATCCGTCAGCAGTTGGTCATTCTGGAGCGTGACGGCCTCGTGGAAGAGCGTTCCGTGCGCCGTGGCCGCACGAAGCCAACCTACGAATTTT
>JALZBM010000242.1 GCA_030947385.1 Vulcanimicrobiota bacterium | reverse complement strand
GCATGAGTGTGACATAATAGGGTTTACATCGCGCGTAGAGTTCCGCGAACGGTTTCGGGTCACGCCCGTCGATGCAAGCGGAAAGACGTTGGAGGAACGCATGCCAACCGGCACCGTGAGCGAAAACTTCGTTCTCGGGAAGTCGCGAGTGCGTGAGCGTTAGTCGAACGCCATCGCCCTCTTCGGCGAGTTCCCAGCGGACAAGTGCATCTGCAACCGGGCCGCAAGATGCTTCTTCCTCGTTCCACGTGTATTCAAGAAGATGCGGTGGCTGATAGGCGGTAATGCGTCCCGTCGCACCCATTTCGAAGCGAACCACGCCGCCGGCGCCATCGGCGACGACGCCATCCGAAAGCCACTTGATCAAAAACTTCGGATCCGTCAAATACGCCCAGACGCGATCGATGGGCCCGGGAAGATGGCGAACGAACATCAAGGTACTGCGTTCGGCGATTGTAGCGAGATCGGTCATGATTTCTCATCCTCATCCAGTAGTACGCGCTCGAGCGCATCGAGATGTGTCGTCCAAAACGCACGGTAGCGCGAAAGCCAGCTATCGATCTGCGCCAGTCCTCGTCCGTCGATCGAGTACATCCGGCGCTGAGCGTCTCGACGTGTTCGCACTAACCCGGCGTCCCGCAAGGCACGAAGATGCTGCGAAACGGCGGGTTGCGTCAGGGTGAACCGCCGCGCAACGTCGCCGGCGGAGCGCTCGCCGCCGGCGAGCAACTCAACAATATGGCGTCGTGTAGGGTCGGCAAGGGCCGCGAAGGCTTCCATTAGCCCTATATTAAAGCTTCAGCTTATATAAGTCAATACTTAATAAAATAAAGAAGCGTTCTGCGCATGCGATCTCCCATTTTTGGATCGGGACAAAACCGCGAGTATGATCTTCTCTTCCAGCTTTCGAAAAGGAGCGAAGTTGGAGGACGAGTTTCGCTGCGACGGCGCATTGGGTTAAACTACTTTTGCGAGTTAGTCGACGGCGTCTCACACCATTAGTTCTGTCACGAAAAGAGCTTCCAGCGGTTAAAGCTGCGAGGAGGCGCAATGCGGTTGAATCTCGGCCGGCATGTCTTTGGAGCGTCGATTATCGCCCTTGGCGTGGTCACGCTAATCTGGCACACCTATGGTCCGGTGCTCACCTACCTCGCCGCTGCCGCGGAAATCTTGGGCGGCATTGCGATTCAATTCCGGCGGACGGCGGAGCTGGGCGCCATTGTGCTGATGGTGTTGTATCTCGTGTTCGCAGCGGTGCGCGTGCCCGCTATCCTTTCCAGTCCGCTCGTTTACAATAACTGGGGCAACTTCTTTGAAATGGCGTCGCTTTTCACCGGGGCGGCGATCGTCTACGCGCACTTCTCTTCGAAGTGGGCGCCGGGAACGGTCAATCGAATCGGACGTATGCTGTTCGGCATCTGCAGTATTTCTTTTATGCTCGAACAGGCAGTTTATTTGAACGATACGGCTGGCTTTGTTCCGAAGGGGTTTCCGCCAAGCCCGATGTTTTGGGCGGTGGCCACAACCGTCTTCTTCGCTCTCGGCGCGATCGCGCTCCTGATGAATCGCATGGCCCTGCTCGCTGCGCGCCTCCTCGCCGCAATGATTGTGGGTTTTGGCCTGATCGTCTGGGTGCCGCTGGTCGTTGCAAGTCCCCGGAGCCACGGAAATTGGAGCGAAATTGCGTTGAATTTTGCGATTGCAGGCGCGGCATGGATTCTGGCCGACGAGCTGGCCGATGCGTAAACTCATCCAACCCGGATGTAAGAGAACTCGCTGTTGTCGACAAAAACGTGCTGCGCGAAAATGATGGGCGTGCTGCGCAAATCGGCGCCCCTGTCTCTGAAGGAGATGCTCCTTCAGAGATCAGAAATAGCTTCCACTCTACGGGGGACCAGCGTCGACTTGCAAGCTATATGATGCTTTCGAGCTTCAATACGGTGACGTGAGTGACTTAAGGTGATAGCGCCGCAAAATCTACGCAGAAATTGCTAAAGCTAGCGCGAGCAGGGAGACAACGGTGAATCAAAATTCCTTCAGAATAACCGGAATGGATCTAAGCGGTTACATGGTCAAAGATGCGGCCCGGGCGATCGGCTTTTATCGCGAGGTGCTTGGATTGGAGCCGGCGCTCGTGTATCCGGAGAATCGCGGCGCGGAATACGAGTTTGCGGACGGGACGACGTTCGGTCTTTGGGGCGGAGGGGGCGCTGTGATGCCGTTTCAACCCAGCAACGGTATCCTTTTCGCGGTCGACGATCTTGAGGCTGCGGTTTCCGCGGTTAAGGCGCGCGGCATCCCCGTTCACATGGAACACGAGACGCCGTTTTGTTTCATGGCGATGATCAGCGACACGGAAGGCAACACCGTAACCCTCCATAAGCGCAAAAAATAGCGATTCGATTTCTCCGCTTATGAGAGTGGCTGCCGCAAAAACGCCCGGCATTGAAGATACGGAACAGTGAGATCGACTAAACGGTCAACTAAAAAGGGGTAAGAGATTGAAGAAGACCGGCGGCTCGAAAAACTCTGAGTCCCCATCTGGGCTCATTGACGCCAGAATCAAGGAGCTGGGCGATTGGCGGGGCGAGACGCTCGCAAAGATGCGGAAACTCATCAAGCAAGCGGACCCAAAGGTAATTGAAGATTGGAAATGGCGGGGTGTGCCCGTTTGGTATCACGATGGAATGATCTGCACGGGCGAAACCTACAAGAGTGTTGTCAAGTTGACGTTCGCCAAAGGTGCGCAGCTCAAGGATCCAAAGCGGCTGTTCAACTCCAGTCTTGAGGGCAATGTGCGACGTGCGATCGACTTGCGCGAAGGCGACCCGATCGACGAGCCCGCGTTCAAAGCACTCATTCACGAGGCCGTCGCGTTAAACAAACCCGCAACCCGCTAGTCAATTGCGTCTAAACTCTTCCTGAGAGCGATGAGTCGTTCGACTTCGGTAAATCCGAGATTTTTATGGGCCGCAAGACTGAGCGGATAGTCGTCGGTCGTGTCTGAAGTGAGTTCTCGATACCCTTGAGACCTGGCCCACTCTTCGGCCGCGCGCATGAGCGCTCGTCCCGCGCCGGTTCGCCGAAATTGCGGAGTCACAAACCATCCCTCGATGTGCGGTACCGGCGATGACTCGGCGCCTTCCGCATACGCACGCAGATTGATCTCAAGAAAGCCGATCGGCTCTCGATCGCTTTCTGCGAGAAACGCCACGGTGGTAAAAATACTCGTGCCGCGGAAATATTCTTCAATGCTCGCAACCTGTTCGGCCCGCTCGGCATCGGGCCACAATTCGAGTTGCATCTTTAGCCAGGCTTGCGCGTCGCGCCGTTCGATCCGCCGCACGTTCATGCGAACACCTTATAAATAGAAGCATGTATGATCTAAGGGAATTCACGAATGTGCGGTGCTCTCCCCGTAGTGGCTACCCTGAGCATCCGCATTCCGAAGACGACGTTGAATCGGCTGCTTCGAGCATGAAGGCCCGTCGGGTCCGTAGCGCTCAAGGGTTTGGCGCACGTGCTGTAAGAACGTCCGTCGATATGGAAAGCGAATCTCAGGGGCGTCCGCGATCGAACGAGGCCGTGCTGGAATTCATTCGAGCCGCGAAAAATCAGAATATCAACGATGATTTCGCATTCCGGCTCCTACGGCACAATGGATGGTCGGAACGGACGATCTTTAGCGCGTATTCGAGCTACTACGCCGAGGTGCTCAAGCAGCCCGTTCCGCTGCGCGGCGCCGGTATTGAAAGTGCGCGTCACGCGTTTTTCTATTTGCTGGCCTTCATCACGTTGAGCACCTGGGCATTCGCACTCGGTAATTTGTTCTACGTCTTCGTGGATCGCATGCTGCGCGACCCGCTGACTTCGACGTTCATGG